>JAEWDJ010000516.1 GCA_023390155.1 Actinomycetes bacterium
CCTCGCGCACGTCGGCCGGGAGGGCGGCGACGGCCGCCGCGATCTCCTCCGCCGGCACGCGGAGCGCCGGCGGCACGACGCCGTCGAAGCGCTCCGCCTGTTCGCGCAGCGCAGCGGCGCCGCGGGCGCGCACGTCGTCGATGAGCTCGCCCGCGACATGCATCGCCACCTGCACGTCCACGACGGGACGGGGGACGAGGCGCTCGAAGGCGGCGCGAGTAGGCTGGACTCCGCGGAGATCGATGGTCTGCATCATGACCGGACCAGCCTATCCGTTCCCTCCGGGCTGATCTCCCGCTGACCTCCCGCGAACCTCCACGGGGAATGACCGACGCCGATTGGTGCTTGCAGTACAGGTATGAACAACGCATCTCCCGACCCGACCGACGGACGCATCACCGACGCGACCCAGGACCTGGCGGCCTTCCGCCAGACCTTCCGCCGCCACGCCGCGGGCGTCGCCATCGTGACCGCCCTCCGGCCGGACGGGACGCCCGTCGGCTTCACCGCGACCTCCCTCGCCTCCCTCGCCGCGGTGCCGCCGCTCGCGACCTTCAACATGGCGCTCTCCGCGTCGAGCTGGCCCGCGATCGCCGACACGGAACGCGTCGTCATCCACACCCTCGGGGTGCGCAACAAGGCCGCCGCCGAGAAGCTGGCCGGTGACAACGCCACCCGGTTCGACGGCGAGCACTGGTACGCCGGCCCGCACGGCCTGCCCATCATCAAGGACACGACGGCCTGGATGATCGGTCGCATCCTGGACCGGTTCACCGTGCACAACAGCGCCGTCGTGGTGGTCCAGATCGAGCAGGGCGCCCTCGGCGACGAGGACGAGCCGCTGCTCTACCACGAGCGCCGCTACCACCGCCCGACCGAGCTCGACTGACCTCGACCGAGCGGTCCGCCGGCGGGAAGCTCGGCTCGGACTCAGCCGAGCTCGCGCAACGGGGATGTGCGCTCGCCTCCGGCACTGCCGGTGTTGACGGTCCCCTTCGGCTCGACCAGCAGCGCCTCCACCTCGCTGTCCGCGCGCGGGCAGTGCTCCACGCCCTTGGGCACGACGTAGACGTCGCCTTCGCCCAGCACCACGTCGCCGTCCCGCAGCTGGATCGTCAGCTCGCCGCTCAGCACCAGGAACAGTTCGTCCGTGTCGGGGTGCTCGTGCCAGACGAACTCCCCGAGGAGCTTGACCACCTTCACGTCGTAGTCGTTGACGCTGGTCAGCCGGTGCGGCTGCCAGTGCTCGCCGATCCGGGAGAGGGCCTGGTGCAGGTTGCGGACGCCATCGCTCATGATCACGAGACTAGACGAGGCAGTTCGGCCCGAGGAGGCCCTTCAGCTCGCCGTACAGGTCCGGGCTCACCTTCACGTGGCTCGGGACGCCCAGCACGCGCACCCGGCTGCCCGTCACGAGGTGGATGCGCACCTCGTTCTCGCCCGGATGCCGCGAGAAGGTCTCCCCCAGCCGTGTGACGACGTCCGGGGTCGCGCGGCGGTCCTGGATGGTGATCTTCAGCGGGCTGCTGTCCTCGATCGGGCCGAGGTCGGGGTTCATCAGGCTGAAGGCGTGCAGGTTCATGCCGTCGTCGCGCAGGCTCACGCGACCGCGCACGACGACGATCGAGTCGCCCGTGAGCATCGGCGAGAACTCCTGATACGCCTTGCCCATGAACATCACCGTCATCTCGCCGCCGAAGTCCTCGACGGTGATCATGCCGTACTGGTTGCCGGACGCCTTCGCGACGCGGTGCTGGACGCTCGTGACGAGACCGGCGATCGTGACGGTCTCGCCGTCCTGGATGTTGTCCGACCCGACCAGGTCGGCGATCGACGTGCTCGCCAGCTTCGCGAGCTGCAGCTCGAGCCCGGCGAGGGGATGGTCGGACACGTAGAGGCCGAGCATGTCCCGCTCGAACGCGAGCTTGTCGCGCTTGCCCCACTCGGGACGGTCCGGGATGTTGTGCTGCGCCTGCGCGCCCGGCTCGTCCTCGGCCCACAGGCTGTCGAAGTCGAACCCGACGTCGCCGTTGGCCTCGTTGCGCTTGATCTTGACGGCCGACTCCACTGCGTCCTCGTGAACCTCCACGAGCGCGCGGCGGGTGTGGCCGAGCGAGTCGAACGCGCCCGCCTTGATCAGCGACTCCACCGTCCGCTTGTTGGCCGCGTGGATCGGCACCTTGGCGAGGAAGTCGTGGAACGAGTCGAAACGGCCCTTGGTCTCGCGCGCCTCACGCACGCCCTCGACGACGTTGGCGCCCACGTTGCGCACGGCGCCCATCCCGAAGCGGATGTCCTCGCCGACGGCGGCGAAGTACAGGTTGGACTCGTTCACGTCGGGCGGGAGCACCTTGATGCCCATGCGGCGGCACTCGTTGAGGTAGAGCGCCATCTTGTCCTTGGAGTCGCCGACGCTCGTCAGCAGGGCCGCCATGTACTCGGCCGGGTAGTGCGCCTTGAGGTAGGCGGTCCAGTACGAGATCACGCCGTACGCGGCCGAGTGGGCTTTGTTGAAGGCGTAGTCGGAGAACGGGAGCAGGATCTCCCACAGCTTGTTGACCGCGTCCATCGAGTAGCCGTTGGCGACCATGCCCTGCGAGAAGCCCTCGAACTGCTTGTCCAGCTCGGACTTCTTCTTCTTGCCCATCGCACGACGGAGGATGTCGGCCTGTCCGAGCGAGAAGCCGGCGACCTTCTGCGCGATCGCCATCACCTGCTCCTGGTAGATGATGAGGCCGTAGCTCGTCGAGAGGATGTCGGCGAGCGGTTCGGCGAGCTCGGGGTGGATCGGGGTGATCTCCTGCTGGCCGTTCTTGCGGAGCGCGTAGTTCGTGTGCGAGTTCGCGCCCATCGGGCCCGGACGGTACAGGGCGATGAGGGCCGAGATGTCCTCGAAGTTGTCGGGGCGCATCAGGCGCAGCAGGGCGCGCATCGGGCCGCCGTCGAGCTGGAACACGCCGAGCGTGTCGCCGCGGGACAGGAGCTCGTAGGCGGGCCTGTCGTCGAGCTCCAGGTCCTCCAGGACGAGGTCCTCGCCGCGGTTCGCCTTGATGTTGTCGAGCGCGTCGTTGATGATCGTCAGGTTCCGCAGGCCCAGGAAGTCCATCTTGATCAGGCCGAGCGACTCGCACGCGGGGTAGTCGAACTGCGTGACGATCTGGCCGTCCTGCTCGCGCTTCATGATCGGGATGACGTCGATGAGCGGGTCGGACGACATGATCACGCCGGCGGCGTGCACGCCCCACTGCCGCTTCAGGTTCTCGAGCCCGAGCGCGGTGTCGAAGACCGTCTTGGCCTCCGGGTCGCTCTCGACGACCGCGCGGATGTCGACGGCCTCCTTGTAGCGTGGGTGGTTCTTGTCGAAGATCCCGGTGAGCGGGATGTCCTTGCCCATCACGGGCGGGGGCATGGCCTTGGTCAGCTTCTCCCCCATGGAGAAGGGGAAGCCGAGAACGCGGCCCGAGTCCTTGAGGGCCTGCTTGGCCTTGATGGTGCCGTACGTGACGATCTGCGCGACGCGCTCCGAGCCGTACTTCTCGGTCACGTACTTGATGACCTCACCGCGACGGCGGTCGTCGAAGTCGACGTCGAAGTCGGGCATCGAGACGCGGTCCGGGTTGAGGAACCGCTCGAAGATCAGGCCGTGCTGGAGCGGGTCGAGGTCGGTGATGCGCATCGCGTACGCGGCCATCGAGCCGGCGCCCGAGCCACGCCCCGGGCCCACGCGGATGCCGTTGCGCTTGGACCAGTTGATGAAGTCGGCGACGACGAGGAAGTAGCCGGGGAAGCCCATCTGCGAGATGACGCCGATCTCGTAGTCCGCCTGCTTGCGCACCTCCGGGGTGATCCCGTTCGGGTAGCGCTCGTTGAGGCCCTTCTCGACCTCCTTGACGAACCAGGTCTGCTCGGTCTCCTCCGGCGGCACCGGGAACCGCGGCATGTAGTTGGCGGCCGTGTCGAACTTGACGTCCACGCGCTCCGCGATCGCGAGCGTGTTGTCGCACGCCTCCGGGTGGTCGCGGAACAGTTGGCGCATCTGCTCGGCCGACTTCAAGTAGAACTCGTCGGCGTCGAACTTGAACCGGTTGGGGTCGTCGAGCGTCGAGCCGGACTGCACGCACAGCAGGGCGGCGTGGCTGGTGGCGTCCTCGGCGTGCGTGTAGTGAAGGTCGTTCGTGGCGACGAGCGGGATGCCGAGGTCTTTCGCGAGCCGGATGAGATCGCTCATGATCCGCCGCTCGATGCCGAGGCCGTGGTCCATGATCTCGGCGAAGAAGTTCTCCTTGCCGAAGATGTCGCGGAACTCCGCGGCCGCCTGCACCGCCTCGTCGTACTGACCGAGCCGCAGGCGCGTCTGGACCTCGCCCGACGGGCAGCCGGTGGTCGCGATGATGCCCTTGCCGTACTGGCTGAGGAGCTCGCGGTCCATACGGGGCTTGAAGTAGTAGCCCTCCATCGACGCCTTCGACGACATCCGGAAGAGGTTGTGCATGCCCTCGGTCGTGGCCGCGAGCATCGTCATGTGCGTGTATGCACCGGAGCCGGAGACGTCGTCGCCGCCGCCGTCCCCCCAGCGCACGCGCGTCTTGTCCGTGCGGTGGGTGCGCGGCGTGAGATAGGCCTCGGTGCCGATGATCGGCTTGATGCCTGCGTCCGTCGCCGTGCGCCAGAAGTCGAAGGCACCGAACATGTTGCCGTGGTCGGTGACGGCGACGGCGGGCATCCCCTGCTCGACCGCCGCGTCGATCAGCGGCTTGACGCGTGCCGCGCCGTCGAGCATCGAGTACTCGCTGTGGACGTGGAGGTGCACGAAGGAATCGCTCATGTCGACACCCAGCCTACGTCGTGCCGCCGACGTCCGTCCGCTCCCGCGCCTATGACGCGCGGAGGACGTCCAGCGCGTGCTGGAGGTCGTCGGGGTAGCCGGTCGTGAAGGTGACCCACTCCCCCGTCCCCGGGTGCTCGAACGCGAGCTGGACGGCGTGCAGCCACTGCCGCGTCAGCCCGAGGCGGGCCGAGAGAGCGGGGTCGGCGCCGTACATCGCGTCGCCGACGCAGGGGTGGCGCTGGGCGGCCATGTGCACGCGGATCTGGTGCGTGCGCCCCGTCTCCAGGTGGATCTCGAGGAGGCTCGCGGCCGGGAACGCCTCGATCGTCTCGTAGTGCGTCACGGAGGGCTTGCCGCCGGCGACGACGGCGAACTTCCAGTCCGACTTCGGATGCCGGCCGATGGGCGCGTCGATCGTCCCGGTGAGGGGGTCCGGGTGCCCCTGGACGACCGCGTGATAGATCTTCTCGACCGTCCGGTCGTGGAAGGCGCGCTTCAGCGCGGTGTACGCCCGCTCGGACTTCGCGACGACCATCAGGCCGCTGGTGCCGGCATCGAGGCGGTGCACGATCCCGGCACGCTCGGAGGCCCCCGAGGTGGAGATCCGGAAGCCGGCGGCCGCGAGTGCGCCGAGCACGGTGGGCCCCTCCCAGCCGACGGAGGGATGCGCGGCGACGCCGACGGGCTTGTCGATGACGACGATGTCGTCGTCATCGTGCACGATCGTGAGCTCGGGCACGGCGATCGGGACGATCCGCACATCCTCGCGCGGCTGCCACGACACCTCGAGCCAGGAGCCGGCGGTGAGGCGGTCGGACTTGCCCGCCTCACGGCCGTCGACGGTCACGCCGCCGGCCTCCGCGATCTCGGCGGCGAAGCTGCGGGAGAACCCGAGGAGCTTGGCGAGACCCGCGTCGACGCGCGTCCCGTCCAGCCCGTCCGGGATGGGGAAGCTGCGCGACTCCATCTAGGGCTGCGGTTTCTCGGGGTGCTCGTCGGTGAGCGGTCGGGGCTCCCGGTCGCCCTCGGCGGCTCCCGGCTGCTCGACCGGCTCCGTCTCGCCGGCCTCCTCAGCGTCGTCGACGTCGGCGCCCTCGTCGGTCGCGCGACGGCCGTCGAGGCCGATGCCGCGGATCGTGAGGATGAGGAACAGCGCCATGCTGGACACGATGGCGACGTCGGCGAGGTTGAAGATCGCCGGCAGCAGCGGGATCTGGAGGAAGTCGACGACGTGCCCGACCCCGAAGCCCGGCTCGCGGAACAGGCGATCCGTCAGGTTGCCGAGCAGCCCGCCGAGGAGCAGGCCGAACAGGATGGCCCACGCCGTCGACTTGATGCGCGGCGCGTACCAGACGACGAAGCCGAGCACGCCGACGCCGACGATCGAGAAGATCCAGGTGGATCCGCTCCCGATCGAGAAGGCGGCGCCGGCGTTCTTGACGAAGTTGAACTGCAGCAGCTGGCCGAGGACCTCGACCCGCTGACCCTCGTAGAGGTTGGACACGACCAGGACCTTGGCGATCTGGTCGATCAGGTACACGCAGAGCGCGACGATCGCCAGAATCACCAAGGCCCGGACGCTGACCGAGGGCCGGGAGGGACTAGCCTCCAAAGCCGGGGAAGACCGGGGGCTGGTTGCCCTGGTCCTGGGAGCCGGAGCCGTCAGCGGAGACCGGGGCCGGCACGCCGCCCGCGTTCACCGGAGCGGCGGAACGGTTCTGGCCGAAGCCCGAGCCGCTCGAGACGGACTGCGAGTCGAGGTCGCGCAGCTGGTTCTCGATGTACCCCTTGAGACCCTGGCGGTAGTCGCGCTCGAAGGTGCGGAGCTCGTCGATGCGGCGCTCGAGGCCCGACCGCTCCTGCTCGAGGGCGCTGATCTGGGCGCGCTGCTTGGACTCCGCCTCGGCGACGATGCGGGCGGCGGTGGCGTGGCCCTCGGCGATGAGCGAGTCGCGCTTCTCGACGCCCTCACGGACGTGCTCCTCGTGCAGGCGACGGGCGAGCTGCAGGAGGTTGTTGGTCGCGTTCGGGTCGTTCGCGTTGTCCGGGGTGAAGGCCGGGGCAGCGGCGGCGGCCGGAGCGGCTGCGGCGGTCGCCGCGCTCTGCTCGGCGGTCGCGAGGCGCTGCTTGAGCTCCTCGTTCTCCTGCTTGAGGCGGTTCAGCTCGCCGTTGTCGGCGGCCGGAGCGGCGGGCGCGGCGGCCGAGGCGCCCGTCGAGCCCGAGCTGCGCTGCAGCTCCGCGATGCGCGAATCGGCCGCGACGAGGCGCTGCTTGAGCTCGTCGTTCTCCTGGCCCAGGCGACGGAGCTCGACCACGACCTCGTCGAGGAAGTCGTCGACCTCGTCCTGGTCGTAGCCCTCACGGAACTTCGTCGGTTGGAACCGCTTGTTGACTACATCTTCCGGAGTCAGCGCCATGGCAAGCCACCTTAGATCTTGAAAGAGACGAACAGATATCGCGTTCAGCCAACGCTAGCAAAGTGGGCCGCCTGTGCGCACTCCGCCGCGCTCGCTCACGTCGGCTCGACCACCCTACCGCGGCGCCCTCGCCGGTTCAGGGATCGACGCTCAGCTGAATCCCAGGGTCACGTACAAGCCGATGATGACCACCAGCATCGTCAGGCTCCAGCCGAAGTCGAGGGCGACCGGGCCCATCGACAGGGGCGGGATGATGCGGCGGAAGAACTTGATCGGCGGGTCGGTCACGACGTAGGTCGACTCGGCCAGCACCAGCCCGAATCCCTTCGGCCGCCACTGCCGGGCGAACGTCCGCACCAGGTCGAGCACGAAACGCGCCCACATGACGAAGAAGTAGATCAGGAGGAGGTAGTACGCGACGGTCGCGATGATCGAGACGACAAACACCCTCCCAGTATGACGGAGAGCGCACGCCCTCCCTGACGAGGGGGCGTGCGCTCACGTCGTGTCGTGCGGGCTGCGGCCCGCGCGATCAGTTCTGGGCGAAGAAGGAGGCGTCGACCTCGGCGTCCGCGCCGCCGTGCTCGCCGGAGACGACGACGTGCGACGGCGAGAGGAGGAACACCTTCGGCGTCACGCGCTCGATCTTGCCGTAGAGGCCCTGCGAGAGGCCGCTGGCGAAGTCGATGAGACGGCGCGCGTCGCCCTCGCTCATCTGCGAGAGGTTGATGATGACCGGGATGCCTTCCCGGAACGACTCGGCGATCGCCTGCGCGTCGCGGTACTGGCGGGGGTGGACCGTGAGGATCTCGTTCATTTCCTGGACCGATGCATTCCGTGCGGTGGACGCTTTGCGCAGCGGGGTGACCGGAGCGCGGCCGGCCACGGGGGCGACCGGAGCGGGGTGGGCGGGGACGGGCTGGACGGGCGCGGGCGCCGGGGCCTCACGGCGCGGCTGGTGCTGCGCCTGCTCGGCCTGCTCCTCGAACTCCAGCTCCTCGTCGGCGAGGCCGAGGTAGACCATCGTCTTCTTCAGCGGGTTGGCCATGCGCTTCCTCCGTGTAGACCTGTGCGCCGACGCCTCGCACGCACGTATTGCGAACCTTCTTCCCTTCGAGATTAACGAAGGGTCGGCCGATTCCCGGTAATGGCGGTCCCGATCCGTAGGTGTGTCGCGCCGGCGGCGATCGCCTCCCGGTAGTCCTGCGACATGCCGGCGGAGATGTCGGTGGCGTCCGGTGCGAGCGCCTGGACGCGGTCGCTATAGCCGCGGACGCGCTCGAAGGCGCCGGCCGGTTCCTCGTCCAGCGGCGCGACGGCCATCACGCCGCGGAGGCGGAGGCCGGCGGTCGCGAGCACGTGCTCGACCAGCGGCTCCAGGTCGCGGTCGGCGACGCCGCCCCGGGCGGGGTCGTCGGTCAGGTTGAGCTGGACGAACACGTCGACGTCCGACTCGTCCGAGGCGAGGGCGTCGACGAGGGAGACGCGGTCCACCGAGTGGATGACACTCGCGTAGCGCCGCACCTGTCGGGCCTTCTTGCTCTGCAGCTGCCCGACGAAGTGCCAGACGAGGTCGAGGTCGGCGAGCTCGGCCGACTTCTCCTGCGCCTCCTGGTTCCGGTTCTCCCCCACGTCGCGGACGCCGAGCGTCGAGAGCTCGCGCACGAGCGACGCCGGGTGGAACTTGGTCACCACGATCGTCGTCAGCTCGTCCGGCGAGCGCCCCGCCGCCCGGGCGGCATCGGCGATGCCGGCCCGGACCGCCGCGAGGCGCTCGGCGAGCGGACTACTTGAGGAAGTCGGGGATGTCGAGGTCGTCATTCTCGTCGTCGAACGCCGGGTCCTTGGGGGCGGTCTCGGCGACCGGGGTCTCCCCGGTCTGCCAGGTCTCGGTCACGGGCGCCTCGACCTCGCCGGCCTCGACGATCGCGGAGGATGCGGCGGCCTCCTCGGAGCCGGCCTCCACGAAGGTGGAGCGTCGACTGTCGACGACGGCCTTCGCGGACGGCTCGCCGCCGTCGAAGCCCGCCGCGATGACCGTGACCCGCACCTCGTCGCCGAGGGTGTCGTCGATGACCGCACCGAAGATGATGTTGGCCTCGGGGTGCACGGCCTCCTGGACCAGGCGGGCGGCGTCGTTGATCTCGAAGATGCCGAGGTTGGAGCCACCCTGGATGGAGAGGAGGACGCCGTGGGCGCCGTCGATGCTCGCCTCGAGCAGCGGCGAGGCGACCGCCAGCTCGGCGGCCTTGATCGCGCGGTCCGCCCCGCGCGAGGAGCCGATGCCCATGAGGGCGCTACCTGCGCCCTGCATGACCGACTTGACGTCGGCGAAGTCGAGGTTGATGAGGCCCGGGGTCGTGATCAGGTCGGTGATGCCCTGCACACCGGCGAGGAGCACCTGGTCGGCGGTGGAGAACGCCTCCAGCATGCTGATGCCGCGGTCGCTGATCTCCAGCAGCCGGTCGTTCGGGACGACGATGAGGGTGTCGACCTCTTCCTTCAGGCGCTGGACGCCGGACTCGGCCTGCTGCTGGCGGCGCTTGCCCTCGAAGGAGAACGGCTTGGTGACGACACCGATGGTGAGGGCGCCGATGGACTTGGCGATGCGGGCCACGACGGGCGCGCCGCCGGTGCCCGTTCCGCCACCCTCGCCCGCGGTGACGAAGACCATGTCGGCGCCGGCCAGCGCCTCCTCGATCTCCTCCGCGTGGTCCTCGGCGGCGCGACGGCCGACCTCGGGGTCGGCGCCCGCGCCGAGACCGCGGGTGATCTCACGGCCGACATCGAGCTTGACGTCGGCGTCGCTCATGAGCAGCGCCTGCGCGTCCGTGTTGATGGCGATGAACTCGACGCCGCGGAGGCCGAGCTCGATCATGCGGTTGACGGCGTTGACGCCGCCTCCGCCGATGCCGACGACCTTGATCACGGCGAGGTAGTTCTGATTTGCTGTCACGTCCGGCCTCCACGGGAACCTTCAACCTCAAGTCGAGGCTTAAAGTTATGCTGAGTATGCAATTCTCTTTTTCGACGTTAGGTGCGCTCGGCCTCCGGCGACGTAGCGCGGCAGGCGTGTCGGGAAAGTCCGCCGCGATCCGCCTCGGGTCCGGCTCATCCGGTGGTCACGCTGTGCGGCGACGACACGTCGTAGTGGCTCGCCCCGGCGGCGCCCACGAGCAGGGCGGCGAGGTCGGCGGCCTTCAGCTCCGAGTCCTCCGCGCTCCCCCACACGACGGTCGCGCCGGACCCGCGGAGCGTGAAGCTGACGTCGTCCTTGGTGGTGGCGGAGATCGTGTCGACCTGCGCGAGCGTCGCCGCCGGGAGCGCGCTCAGCACGCTCGCCGCCGCCGCGAAGGCGGACCCCGCGTCCTTCTCGGCCGACGCACCGGCGGCCGAGATGAGCGGGAAGCCGTCCGGCCGGGTCGAGCTGGAGGAGATCGGCACCTTGGCGGCGTCGACGAGCGTGAACGCGGAGCCCCCCTGCACGGCGCCGATCGGCTGGCGCTCCACGACGCGGATGACGATGGTGTCCGGCGGGTGGCTCTCGACGGTGTAGCTGCGGATCAAGGGGAAGGCCGCGAGGTCGTGCGAGATCCCGGCCTGGTCGAGCATCGGAAGGGGCTTGCCGAGCTGGTCGCCGAGCTTCGCCTCGATCGCCTTCGGGTCGAGCCGGGACGCGCCGGTGACCTCGATGTGCTTCAACGCCAGGAGCGGGGAGAACGCGAGCAGCGTGACACCGAGCACGAGGGCGACGACGACGCCCCCGGCGGCGAGCCAGGCCTGCCGGCGCCGACGCGACCGCTTGGTGAACCGGCGGACCTCGCCGCGCTCGATCCGCTTGCGCTCCTTGCGCGCGGCGCGGAGGGCCTTGCTGATCTCCCGGTTGCTCGGGAGGCGATCGTAGGGGGACGTCAGGCTCGCAGCGCGCGGGGACGGCTCCGCCTCCCGGGCCGGCGGCGTCACCGGGGTGGCTGCGGGCGTCGCGTCGGACGGGACGATCGGGATCGGCTCCGTCACGGTGCGCACCGAGCGCTGACCGTGCTCGCGCTCCTGCTGCGGCGAGGAAGCCGGCGGCGCGGCGGGCGGAGCGGCGGGCGGCGGAGCCTGCCCGCCCGACCGGTCGAATCCCTGGGGACGCTTCACGGGCGGCTACTCGCGGACGCGGCGGAGCGAGTCCAGCAGCTGGGGGACGATGCGGTACACGTCGCCGCAGCCGAGCGTGATGACGAAGTCGCCCTCGCGCGCGATCTCGGCGGTGTGGTCGGCGGCGGCCTGCCAGTCCGCGATGAAGGCGACGTGCTCGGGGTGCTCGAAGCGCTCGGAGACGAGGGCGCCGGTGACGCCCGGCTCCGGGTCCTCGCGGGCGCCGTAGACGTCGAGCACGACGGTCTCGTCTGCGTACTGCTCGAGCGTCTCGGCGAACTCCTTCGCGAACAGCCGGGTGCGGCTGTAGAGGTGCGGCTGGTGCACGGCGATGATCCGGCCCTCGCCGACCACCGTGCGGGCGGCGGAGAGCGCCGCGGCCACCTCGGTCGGGTGGTGGGCGTAGTCGTCGTAGACGCTGACGCCGCCGACCGTGCCGTGCAGCTCGAACCGGCGCTCCGTGCCGCCGAACTCGGAGATCGCGGCGAGGGCGGCGGCGGGCTCGAACCCGAGGCCCGTGAGCACCGCGAACGCGCCGGCGGCGTTGATCGCGTTGTGCCGGCCGGGCACGCGCAGCTGCGCGTGGTACTCGGCGCCGGCGAAGCTCAGGTCGAACGCGACCGGGCCCGATGTGACGATGGAGTGCACGCGCACGTCCGCGTCCTCCGCCTCGCCGAAGGTGACGACGCGCTTGTCGGGGGTGTCGGCCAGGAGGCGCGCGGTGACGTGCTTCGCGCCCGGGTCGTCGGAGGAGACGACGACGAGCTCGCTCGCCTCGCGGGCGAAGGTGACGAAGGCCTCCTCGAACGCCTCCAGCGATCCGTAGTGGTCGAGGTGGTCGGGGTCGACGTTGGTGATCAGCGCCACGGCGGTGTCGTAGAGCAGGAACGTGCCGTCGGACTCGTCCGCCTCCACGACGAACAGCTCGCCGCTGCCGGCCTGAGAGCTCTTGCCGAGGGAGGCGATCACGCCGCCGTTCACGAAGCTCGGGTCCTCGCCGAGCCCGAGCAGGCCGGTGATGATCATGCCCGTCGAGGTGGTCTTGCCGTGCGCGCCGGCGACGGCGACCAGCCGCTTGCGGTTGATCAGCCAGGCGAGCGCCTGCGACCGGTGCAGCACCGGGAGGCCCTTCGCGAGCGCCAGCTGGTACTCGGGATTGTCCTGCCAGAGGGCGCCGGTGACGACCAGCGTGTCGGCGTCGCCGACGTTCGCGGCGTCGTGCCCGACGGCGATGGTCGCGCCGAGCGCCCGCAGCGCGTCGATGTTCGCCGAGTGCCGCACGTCCGATCCGGTCACCGTGTAGCCGGCCTCCAGGAACAGGCGGGCGATGCCGCTCATCCCGGACCCGCCGATGCCCACGAAGTGCAGGGCTCCCAGCTCGTCGGGGATGGTCATGGTCAGGTCGGGCTTGATCACGGGCACTGCTTTCGGTTCACGTGGAGGGTCTCCGTCACGGGTCGATCCATCATCTCACGGGGCTACGGACGCTCGAGGGAGCGCCGGACGAGTGCCGCCATCCGGTCGGAGCCGTCGCGCACGCCGACCGCCGCCGCACGCGCGGACATGGCGGCGACGCGGTCGCGGTCGGCCAGCAGCGGGAGGAGCTCGGCGTCGACCCACTCGGGCAGGAAGGCCGCGTCGTCGACGAGGATCCCGCCGCCGGCGCCGACGACGCCGGCCGCGTTGAAGCGCTGCTCGCCGTTGCCGATGGGGAACGGGACGTACACGGCAGGGATGCCGAGCGCCGCGAACTCGCAGACGGTCGCGGCGCCGGCACGGGCGACGGCGACGTCGGTGAGCGCGAACGCCAGGTCCATCCGGTCGCAGTAGTCGAGGAGGCGGTAGTGCTCGACGCCGGGGTCCGCCAGCTCACCGCGGCCGCCCTGGATGTGGAGCACCTGCCAGCCGGCGGCCGTGAGCTCACGCGCACGGGCTGAGATCGTGCCGTTCAGGCGGCGCGCGCCGAGCGAGCCGCCGGTCACGAGGAGCGTGGGACGATCGGCGGAGAGGCCGAACTCGGCGAGGGCGGCGGGACGCGCGGCCGCACGGTCGAGCTCCTCGATCTCCACGCGCAGCGGCATCCCCACGAACGTGGCGTGCGGGAGGGGCGTGCCCTCGAACGCGATACCGACCCACGGGGTGTAGCGCGCGCCCAGCCGGTTGGCGAGGCCGGGGCGCGCGTTGGCCTCGTGCAGCACGAGCGGCACGCCCGCCTTGCGCGCGGCGGAGTAGGCCGGTGCGGCCGCATAGCCCCCGAAGCCGACCACCGCGTCGATGCCGCGGTCCCGGATGAGGTCGCGCACCGTGCGGATCGCGCGGCGATACTCCCCCGGGAAGCGCAGGGCGGCGGCATTCGGGCGGCGCGGGAACGGCAGCTTCGGGATGGTGGCGAGCTCGTAGCCGCGCGCCGGCACGAGCCGGGCCTCCAGGCCCTCCTGCGTGCCGAGCACCAGGACCTCGGCCGACGGGTCGTCACGACGCAGGCGGTCGGCGACGGCGAGCAGCGGGTTCACGTGGCCGGCGGTCCCCCCGCCGGCGAGCAGGTACCGCGTCATGCGCGCGGACCGGCGGAACGGACGGCGGACGGGTTCGAGTGCGACTCCTTGCTCGATTCGCGCGCGAACGAGAGGACGATTCCGATGGCGACCATGGAACTGATCATCGCAGTCCCTCCCGCAGAGATCAGTGGGAGCGGCACGCCGAGCACGGGTATCACCCCGAGCACGACGGCGATGTTGACGAACGCCTGGCCGATCAGCCAGACCATGATCGCGGCGGTGGTGACGCGCGCGAACGGGTCGGTGGCGGCGTGGATGATCCGCAGGAAGACGATGGCGAGCAGCACGAAGAGGAGCAGGACGACGACCGCGCCGATCAATCCCAGCTCCTCGCCGATGATCGCGAAGATGAAGTCGGTGTCGGCGGCCGGCAGCCAGGACCACTTCGAGTGGGAGTTGCCGAGCCCCACCCCGAAGACGCCGCCGGAGGCGAGCGCGTAGAAGCCGTTCTTGATCTGCCAGTCGACGTCCGGATTCGCCGCGCTCGTTCCACCGAAGTAGGCGGCGATGCGGCCGACGCGGCTGGCGCTCGACAGGGCCACCGCGATGGCCATCGCCCCGACCGCGACGGAGCCGACCACCAGGTAGCGCAGGCGCACCCCGGCGTAGAACAGGGCGCCGAGCACGAGGGCGCACATGATGACGACCGTGCCGAGGTCGCCGCCGAGCAGCACGAGAGCGATCGCGCCGCCGGCGACCGGGACGACCGGCACGGCCACGTGCTTCCACTGGCCCAGGACGTCCTTCTTGCGGGCGAGGACGACACCCAGCCAGACGACCAGCCCGACCTTGATCGCCTCGGACGGCTGGAGGGTGAACCCGCCCACCCGCAGCCAGTTGCGGTTGCCGCCGATCTCGACGCCGAGCGGGGTGAGCAGCACGAGCACCTGCAAGAAGCAGGCGGCGCCGAGCAGGAACCAGATCGTCTTCTTCCAGAACCGGGCCGGCAGGCGCGAGACCAGGAACATCAGCGGCAGGCCGATCAGGGCGAAGGCGCCCTGTGACCAGAACCGGGAGAAGAAGTTGTCGCTGTCGCTGTGCGACTCCACGGCGGACGACGAGAGCACCATCACGAGCCCGAAGATCACCATGAAGAGGGTGACGCCGAGCAGCAGGAAGTAGTTCGCGGACTCGGCGGTCACGTTCTTGCCGAGCGAGATGCGGGCGCTGAGCCCGCCGAGCCGGGAGGCGACGGCCGTGCGGTCAGTCCTCGTCAGGACGCGAGGCGGAGATGTCATCCGCCTCACCTCCCAAGTACTCGTTGACGGCCGCCTGGAAGAGGCGCCCCCGCTCCGCATAGTCGGCGAACTGGTCCATCGACGCGGCGGCCGGCGCCAGCAGGACGGTGTCGCCCTCGCGGGCGAGCCCTCCGGCCGAACGGACTGCCGTCGGCATGACCCTTTCAGTCTCGTCGGCCTCCACCTCGACGACCGGAAGCGCGGGCGCGTGTCGCCGGAATGCCTCGCGCAGGGACGCGCGGTCGGCGCCGATCAGGACCGCGCCGCGCAGGCGCGAGGCGTGCGTGCGGACGAGCTCCTCGATGTCGACGCCCTTGAGCAGCCCGCCGACCACCCAGACGACCGACGAGTAGGCGCGCAGCGACGCGTCGGCGGCGTGCGGGTTCGTGGCCTTCGAGTCGTCGACCCAGCTGATCCCGGCCTCCACCCGCACCAGCTCGATGCGGTGCGCGTCGAGCCGGAAGGCGGTGAGGACGTCGCGGATGATCTGCGGCTCCACCCCGTAGGAGCGGGCGAGAGCGCTCGCGGCGAGGATGTTGGCGACGACGTGCGGCGCGGCGAGACCGGCCTCGCGCAGCTCGTCGAGCGTGGTGAGCTCGAGCGCGGTGGTCATCCGGTCTTCGAGGAACGCGCGGTCGCAGAGGATGCCGTCGACGACGCCGAAGTCGCTCGGCCCGGGCACGTCGAGGCCGAAGCCGATCGCGCGGGCGCCGTCGACGACCTCCGCCTCCTCGACCATGCGCAGGGTGTTCGCGTCGGCGCGGTTGTAGACGCACGCTACCTGGGTGTTGTCGTACACCTTCGCCTTGGCGGCGATGTACGCCTCCAGCGAGCCGTGCCAGTCGAGGTGGTCGTCGGCGATGTTGAGGCAGGCGGCGGAGTACGGGTAGAGCTCGCCGCCGGCGTTGCGGTTGATCCAGTGCAGCTGGTAGCTGGAGAGCTCCACGACGAGCACGTCGAAGCCCTCCGGGTCGCGGATGGCGTCGAGCACCGGCACGCCGATGTTGCCGCAGGGCGCGACCCGGCTGCCTCCCGCGAGCAGCATCGTGGCGGTGAGCTGGACGGTCGTCGTCTTGCCGTTGGTGCCGGTGACGCAGATCCAGTCGGCCGGGCGGCCGACTTTGTCGCGCAGGCGCCAGGCGAGCTCGATGTCGCCCCAGACCGGGGTGTCGCGCTCCTCCGCCCAGATCAGCAGCGGGTGGTCCCAGTGGAACCCGGGCGAGACGACGACGAGCTCGGGGTCGAACTCCGCGAGCCGGGCCGGCGCAGCCGACAGGTCCGGCTCCTCCAGCAGCTCGGCGCCGATGACCTCGAGCAGCATGGCGCGCTCCGCGTCGGCCTTCGCGGTGACGACGAGGACCTCCGCGCCCAGTTCGGCGAGGGTGTCCGCGACCGAGAAGCCGGTGACGCCGAGGCCGTACACGGCGACCCGCAGGCCGCGCCAGTCGGCGTGCCAGCTGGTCAGCGTGGGGAGACGGTCGACGGCGCTCACGTGGCCAGCCATTCGAGGTAGAAGGAGCCGACGCCGGCGGCGACCAGCAGGCCGCCGATGATCCAGAACCGGACCACCACGGTCACCTCGGCCCAGCCTTTCAGCTCGAAGTGGTGATGGATGGGGCTCATCAGGAAGATGCGTCTGCCGTGGGTGAGCTTGAAGTACGCGCGCTGCACGATCACCGAACCCGCCTCGATCACGAAGAGGCCGCCGATGAGCACGAGCAGCAGCTCGGTGTGGCTGAGGATGGCGAGGGCCGCCACCGCGCCGCCGAGCGCGAGCGAACCGGTGTCGCCGAGGAAGATCTGCGCGGGCGACGTGTTCCACCACAGGAAGCCGACCACCGCGCCGACGATGGCGGTCGCGACGATCGCCAGGTCGAACGGGTCGCGCACCTCGTAGCACTTGGCCACGTTCTCCGGGTTGAGGTTGGAGTTCGCGCACGACTGGATGGACTGCCAGAAGCCGATGATGATGTAGGCGCCGATCGCGAGGATCGAGGCGCCGGACGCGAGGCCGTCCAGGCCGTCCGTCACGTTCACGCCGTTCGAGGTCGCCGCGACGATGAAGTTGATCCAGATCAGGTAGAGGCCGTAGCCGACCAGGACGCCGATCACGCCGAACTGCGTGAGGTGCCCGAAGTCGATCGGCAGGTCGCGGATGAACGACACGCTCATCGTGGCCGGGGTGTCGCCGTTGCCGTTCGGGAACGAGATCGCGAGGAACGCCCACACGGTCGCCACGATCACCTGGCCGGCGACCTTGGCCCAGCCGGTCAGACCGAGGCTGCGCTCACGGCGCGTCTTGAGGAAGTCGTCGACGAAGCCGACCACGCCGAGCCCGACCATGAGGAACAGGACCAGCAGGGCCGAGACGCTCGTCTCGTCGCCCGTCAGCAGCAGCGCCGTGAAGTAGCCGAACAGCGTGCCCAGGATGACGATGATGCCGCCCATGGTGGCGGTTCCGCGCTTGGCATGGTGGCTCTGCGGGCCGTCGTCGCGGATGAACTGCCCCCACTGGAGGCGGCGGAAGAGCCGGATGAACAGCGGCGTCAGGAACAGCGAGAACGCCATGGACAGCGCACCGGAGGTCAGCAGGGCTCTCACGAGAACAATTCTCCCAGTCGGTCGCCGAGGAAGCGCAGCCCCGCGGAGTTCGAGGACTTCACGAGCACGGTGTCGCCCTCGCGGAGCGCGCCGGCCAGGTGGTCATAGGCGGCGTCCTGCGTGTCGAAGTAGAGCGATTCGCCGTCCCACGAGCCCTCGTTGATGGCGGAGATGTGCATGCGGCGGGCCGACGGTCCGACCACGATCAGCTGGCCGATGCCGAGCCGCACGGCGAGCAGGCCGATGCGGTCATGCTCCTCCCCCGAGAACTCGCCCAGCTCGCTCATCTCGCCCAGGACCGCGACCGTGCGCGAACCGGGCTCCGCGATCTGCGCGAGCGTCTTGAGGGCGGCGGCCATCGAGTCCGGGCTCGCGTTGTAGGCGTCGTTGATCACGGTGACGCCGCGCGCTCCGCCGAGCACCTCCATGCGCCAGCGCTCGGCGCGCTGCACGGCCTGGAGGCCGGCGACGATCGTGTCGATGCCGACGTCGAGCGTGTGGGCGGCGGCCGCGGCCGCCAGGGCGTTCATGACGTGGTGCTCGCCGAGCACCCGGAACCGCACCCCGCGCGACGACCCGTCGGGCAGGTGGAGCGTGAAGGAGGTGCCGCGGGCGGTCGAGACGACGTCGGTGGCGCGCACGGCGGCGCCCTCGTCGAGGCCGAACCAGAGCACGCGCGCGACGGTCTTGTCCGCCATCGACGCGACGCGGGCGTCGTCGATGTTGAGGACGGCGACATCCGACTCGAGCAGGTCGCTCACCATCTCGGTCTTCGCGGCGAGGGTCCGCTCGATCCCGCCGAACTCGCCCGCGTGGGCGAGACCCACCTTCAGCACGATGCCGATGTCGGGGCGGGCCATGCGGACCAGGCGCGCGATCTCGCCGATGCCGCTCGCGCCCATCTCGGCGACGAGGAACCGCGTCTCCTCGGTGACCTCGAGCATGGTGACGGGAGCGCCGACCTCGTTGTTGAACGAGGCCCGCGGGGCGATGGTCGGGCCGACCTGCTCGAGGATCTCGCGCAGCAGGTTCTTGGTGGTGGTCTTGCCGTTGGATCCGGTGACGCCCACGATCTTCAGACGGCCGAGCGCGCGGACGCGCGCGATGACCTCGGTCGCGAGGTCGCCGAGCGCGACGACGGTGTCCTCCACCACGAGCTGCGGGACCGGCAGGTCGAGCGCGTGGTCGACGACGACGAGCGCGGCGCCGGCCTCGGCGGCCTGCGGCGCGAAGAGGTGCCCGTCGGTGAACTCGCCGGGCTTGGCGAAGAACAGCGTGCCGGGGACGACCTCGCGGGAGTCGGTGGTCGAGAGGCCGTCGACGACGGTCTCGGGGGTCGCGGGGACGCCGTCGACCAGTGCGCCGTCGAGCAGGAGCGTGCCGCGGGTCGCCGCGGCGATCTCGGCGAGGGTGAGGGCGATCATCAGAGCCACCCGGCCTCTCGCAGGGCGAGCCGTGCGTCCTCGCGGGCGGAGTACGGGAGGCGCTCGCCGGCGACCTCCTGGTAGTCCTCGTGCCCGGGGCCGGCGTACAGCACGACGTCGCCCTCCCCCGCGAGCGAGAGCGCCTGGCGGAAGGCGGCGCGCGGATCGGGCACCTCGTAGAGCTCCCCGTCCGGGACGGCCGCCCGCGCGCCGGCCAGCAGGGCGGCACGGATGGCGGCGGGGTCCTCCCAGCGCGGGTGGAAGTCGGTGATCACCACGGCGTCGGCGCCGCGCGCGGCGATGGCGCCCATGTCGGCGCGCTTGGTGGTGTCGCGGTCGCCGTCGGCGCCGAAGACCATGATGACGCGGCCGGACGTGACGCGGCGCAGGGCGGTGAGCGTCGAGAGGAACGCGTCGGGCGTGTGGCCGTAGTCGATGAACACGACAGGACCGCGGTCGCCCGAGAGGCGCTCGGTGCGGCCCGGCACGTACGTGTCGATGCCGCCGTCGCGGTCGAGGGCTGCGCCGATCGCGTCCAGGTCGTACCCGGATTCGACGAGCATCACGATGGCGAGCGCCGCGTTGGCGGCGTTGTAGGCGCCGATCAGCGGGACGGACGTCTCCAGCCGGCGCCCTTCGGGGCCCTCGAGCGCGAACGTCGTGTCGGCGAGCGTCTCCTCCAGCACGGTCAGCGTCCAGTCGGCCTCGGTGCCGGGCGAGCTGGACAGCGTCGCCACGGGGATGCGCGACTGCTCGACGAGCGCCCGACCCCAGTCGGAGTCGACCGTCACCACGCCGCGTCGCGCGCGGTCGGGCTGGAAGAGCTCCAGCTTGGCCTCGAAGTAGTCGTCCATCGCGGCGTAGTCGTCGAGGTGGTCGTGGCTCAGGTTGGTGAAGCCGACGACGTCGAACTCGATGCCGTCGACGCGGTGGCGGCTGAGCGCCTGCGCGGAGACCTCCAGCGCGATGGCGCGGACGCCCTCCTCGCGCATCCGGGCGAGGAGCGCGTGCAGCTCGCTCGCCTCCGGGGTCGTGAGCTTGCTGGTGATCGCCTGCTCGCCGATCCGGCGCTCGGCGGTGGAGCTCAGCCCCGCGACGACGCCGAGCTGGCCGAGGATCGCGTAGAGCAGGTAGACGACGCTCGTCTTGCCGTTGGTGCCCGTGACGCCGAAGAGCGTGGCCTGGTTCTCGTCGGTGCGGTAGATCCAGGCCGCCACGGCGCCGAGCGCGGCGCGCGGGTCGGGCGTGACGATGACGGGGAGTCCGGAGTCGGCCGCGAGGTCCGCACCGGCCTCGTCGGTCAGCACGGCGACCGCGCCCGCCTCGGCGGCGGCGGCGGCGTAGCTCGCGCCGTGCACGTTGCGGCCGGGAACGCCGACGTACAGGTCGCCGGGCTCGACGGCGGAGCTCGCGAGGGCCGCACCGGTCACCTCGACGGCGTCGAGGTCGCCTCGGCAGTCCAACCCGAACTCCGCGACCAGCTGGGCGAGCGGACGGGCGACGGGATGCTCGGGGCGCAGGGAAGAGGGCGCCGGTCCTGTCACGGGGCTCACTTTCAGTAGTACGGCGGGTAGTCGGCCGGGCTCGTCGTGGACGGCTTCACCCGGTAGGTCTTCAGCACCTGGCTCATGATCGTGTGGAACAGCGGAGCGGCTGCTGCCGACGAAGTAATGGTAGTCGGGTATCCGAGGTTGACCGAAACGACGTACTGAGGGTCGTCGACCGGGGCGACGCCCATGACCGACACGTAGTACGACGGCAGATACCCGCCCTTGCCGTCCGGCTGCTGGGCCGTTCCGGTCTTCGCGGCGACCCGGTAGCCGGGGATGGTGAGCTGCTTGGAGAGGTCGCCCTTGGTGACGACCGACTCCATCATCCCGAGCGTCGTGTTCGCCGCGCCGGCGGAGACCACCTGGGTCGCCTTGCCGCTCGGGACGTCGGTCACCTTGCCGTCGGCGTCGGTGCAGCTCTCGACCAGGCTGAGCGGGATGCGCGCCCCGCCGTTGGCGAGAGCCTGGTACGCGCCGACCATCTGCAGCTGGGTGGCCGAGACGCCCTGGCCGAACATGGTCGCGTACTTCGTCTGGTCGTCCCACTCGGAGACGGGGTGCAGGAGGCCGTCGGACTCCCCCGGGTACGGCAGTCCCGTGGAGTCGCCGATACCGAACTTCTTGAGGTAGTCGTAGCGCGTCTGGTCGGTGAGCGCCCGTCCCAGCTGCGACATGCCCGTGTTCGACGACATCATGAGCACGCCGGTAAGCGTGAGACGGAGCGTGTCGTGGTACCCGGAGTCGTGGAGGTCGGCGCCGTTGCCCGATTTCCAGGAGTACGGCGCGAGCACCTGCGAGGTGGGGCTCGCCTTGCCCTGGTCGATCAGCATGGCCGCGGTGAGCGCCTTGAAGGTCGAGCCCGGCTCGTACGGGGTGGTCAGGGGGAGGAGGTTCCAGTACGACGGGTCCGTCGCGTCCAGGTTGTTCGGGTCGGCAGCGGGCCACTGGGCGACGGCCTTGATCTTGCCGGTCTTGGCCTCCGCCACCGTGACGAAGCCGAACTTCGACCCCGTCGCCTGCACCTGCTGGGCCAGCGTCTGGGTGGCGAACCACTCCAGGTCGCTGTCGATGGTGAGCTTCAGGGTGCCGCCGTCCTTGGCCTCCTTCTGCGTCACCGTGCTGCCGGGGATCGCGACGCCGTCCGCGCCCTGCTGGTACGTCTCGGTCCCGTTCCGCCCGGCCAGGCAGCCGTTCTCGCTGTCCTCCAGGCCGCCGAGTCCCGAGTCGGTGACGTAGCCGAGCAGGTTGCCCGCGACGGACCCGTTCGGGTAGCTGCGGGTCTGGGTCTTCGAGAAGGTGAGCCAGGGATACGGGAGGGCGTTCAGCTTGTCGAACATGCCCACGTCCATGCCGGACTTGACCAGCACGTACTTGGACTTCGGGTTCTCGGCGAGGGCGTCGTCGAAGAGCTTCACGACGGCCTCGGTGCCCTGGCCGGTGATCGCGCCGATCTTGGCCGCGGCCTCCTCCATCTTCGCGTGGCCGTCGGTGCCGGCGACGGCGTCGGAGGGCGAGGCGGCCGCCGTGTACTTGTAGATCGTGGTGGCGAGCACGGTGCCGTCGGCGTCGACGATGTCGCCGCGGTTGCCGTAGAGGGTCGTGGAGCGCTCCTTGGCGTTCACCGACTGCGCCTGCAGTGCGTCCGCGTTGACCACCTGGATCTCGACGAGCTTGCCGCCGAGGATGCCGACGGTGGCGACGACGGCCGCGACCGTCAGGGCGGTCCGCCGCCGCAACATCTTCTTGCTGATCATGCCCGCGTCCGTCCCGTCGTCAGTGCGTCACCGGCGTCGGCAGCGCTCCCTGCAACGGTACGGTCGGAGTGTCGGCGGGCGCGTCCGCCGCACCCGTGCTTGCGGGATTCCCAGCTTGGGTCGCCGGCGGCTGCTGGGCGCCGACCACGCCGACGCCCGCGAGGAGCGCGTTCGGGACCAGGTTCCCCTGGCCTCCCGTGACGGTGCCCGCCGCCCCGCTCGCGGCGATGGGCGCGCCGAGGACGGCGCCGTCGGAGAGCCGGAGGTAGGCGGGGTTGCTGTTGCTGACCATCCCGAGCGCGTTCGCGTTCGCTGCGAGGTTCTGCGGCGACGACACCCGGGTGAGGTCCTCCGAGGCGGCCTGCAGCGAGCGCTGGAGGCTCGTCTGCTGGGTCTGGAGGCCGTTCAGGGTGTATGCGCCCTGCGAGATCGCGATGCTCAGGAGGAGCTGGGCGATCACGATGACGAGGAGCGCCCCGACCGCGATCACGGCGTAGAGGGCGCGCGGTCGGGCCCGGCGCTGCGAGCGCGACGTGACGACCTCGAGGTGCCCCCGCCGCTCCTCGTCGGCCGGCTTCGGCAGCACACCGCCGATCCAGCCGGCCGCGGGGCGGCGTCGCGCGGTCGATTCGGCCAGACTCGTGCTCACGAGGCCCTCCTCACCCGTTCGGCCGCGCGCAGGCGCACCGGGGTCGCCCTCGGGTTCGCGGCCTTCTCGTCGTCGTCCGCCAGCTCGGCGCCGCGGATCAGCAGTCTCAGTTCGGGCTTGTGCTCCGGCAGCTCGACCGGCAGCCCGGGAGGGGCGCTCGAAACCGAGCGCGACTGGAGCTCGCGCTTCACGATGCGGTCCTCGAGCGACTGGTACGACTCGACCACGATGCGCCCGCCCACGCGGAGGGCGTCGATCGCGGCCGGGATGGCGCGCTGCAGGACCGCCAGCTCCTGGTTGACCTCGATGCGCAGGGCCTGGAAGACGCGCTTGGCCGGGTGCCCTTGGCGCTGCACCGCGACCGGCGTCGCCTTGGTGATCACGTCGACCAGCTGGCCGGACCGGGTGAACGGCTCGTTGGCACGCGCCTCGACGATCTTCTGGGCGTACCGCGCGGCGAGCTTCTCCTCGCCGTACTCGCGGAAGATGCGGCGCAGGTCGGCCTCGGAGTACTCGCGCAGGATGACCTCGGCGGTGAGTTCGCTGGTCCCGTCCATGCGCATGTCGAGGGGTGCGTCCTTGGAGTAGGAGAACCCGCGCTCCACCCGGTCGAGCTGCAGCGACGAGACTCCGAGGTCGAACAGCACGCCGTCCGCCTCGGCGATGCCGAGCCCGTCGAGCGCCTCCCGCACCCCGTCGTACACCGTGTGCACCAGGTGCACGCGGTCGCCGAAGCGGGCGAGCCGCTCCCCCGCGATCGCGAGCGCCTCGGGGTCGCGGTCGAGGCCGACGAGAGTCGCCTCGGGGAACCGCTCGAGGATGCCCGCGGAGTGGCCGCCCATGCCGAGGGTGGCGTCGACGAACACCGCTCCCGGCTTCTCGAGCGCCGGGCCGAGCAGCTCGATGCACCGCTCCAGCAGGACCGGCGTGTGGAT
>JAEWDJ010000519.1 GCA_023390155.1 Actinomycetes bacterium
CCAGCAGGCTAACCGCGGGCGACCCGCCCGTGTGGTCCCGTCAGGCGCCGGCGACCGGCAGCAGCTCGCGCTCGCGGTCGGCCGTCGCCGTCTTCGCCGGCTTCGCGGCGGCGGGCTTGGCCGTGACGGGCTTGGCCGTGACGGGCTTGGCCGTGGCGGGCTTCGGCGCGGCGGGCTTGGCCGCGGCCGGAAGCACCGGCACATCCGGCGCGGGGGCGGCCGGGGCCGCAGGAGCCACGGGCGACGACGTCGCGCCCGGACCCTCCGCGCCGATCCCCGCCGCGAAGTCCTGCAGCCACGGCAGCAGCTCGGGGCCGAGGTCGTCGCGGGCCGAGGCCAGCTGCACAATCGCCTTGATGTAGTCGAGTCGATCGCCGGTGTCGTAGCGGCGGCCGCGGAAGATGACGCCGTGCACGCCGCCCGTCCACGGCGGCGCCGTGGCCAGGCCCTCGAGGGCGTCGGTCAGCTGGATCTCGCCGCCCTTGCCCGGCTCCGTCTTCTCGAGGATGTCGAAGATCTCCGGCCTCAGCACATACCGTCCGATCACGGCGTAGTTCGACGGCGCGTTCTCGCGGCTGGGCTTCTCGACCAGGCCGGTGATGCGCACGACGTCGTCCTCGTCGGTCTCGACGACCGCGGCGGCGCCGTAGAGGTGGATGGACTCCGGCGGCACCTCCATCAGGGCGACCACCGTGGTGTTCAGCGCGTGCTGCACCTCCAGCATCCGGGCGAGCAGGGGGTCGCGCTCGTCGATGATGTCGTCGCCGAGCAGCACCGCGAACGGCTCGTGCCCGATGTGCATCTTCGCGCGCAGCACCGCGTGGCCGAGCCCCTTCGGGTCGCCCTGCCGCACGTAGTGCATGTCGGCGAGGCCGGTGGAGTGACTGACCTTCTGGAGCTTGTCGGTGTCGCCCTTGCGGACGAGGGTGTCCTCGAGCTCGGTGTTGCGGTCGAAGTGGTTCTCGAGCGCGTTCTTGTTGCGCCCGGTGATGAGGAGCACGTCGTGCAGACCGCTGGAGACGGCCTCCTCCACGACGTACTGGATCGCCGGCTTGTCGACGACGGGCAGCATCTCCTTGGGCATCGCCTTGGTGGCCGGGAGGAAGCGGGTGCCGAGTCCCGCCGCGGGGATCACGGCCTTGGTGACGTAACTGGTCATGTCGGTTCCTTCGTTCGGAGGGGCGGTGCTCAGTGGACGGGGACGAGGGAGGCGAGGTCGCGCTCCAGCGGGGCCACCGTGGGGACGGTGCCCATGGCGAGCACGTCCCAGCCGGCGGCGGACCAGGTCGCGGGGTCGAGGCAGTTGCGGGCGTCGATCACGGTGCGGCCGGCGGCGATCGCGCGGAGCGCGGCCGGGTCGGCCGTCGTGAACTCGTCCCACTCGGTGAGCACGACGAGCAGGTCGGCGCCGGTCGCGGCATCCTCCATCGAGTCGGCGTAGCCGAGCGTCGGGAAGAGGCGCTGCGCGGTCTGGCGTGCCTGCGGGTCGTAGACCACCACCTGGGCGCCGCGCAGGTGCAGCGCCGCCGCGACGTTCAGGGCGGGCGAGTCGCGCACGTCGTCGGTCTCGGGCTTGAAGGCGGCGCCGAGCACGCCGATCCGCCGGTTGAGCACCGAGCCGCCCAGCGCCTTCAGGGCGAGGTCGATCACGCGCTGGCGGCGCCCCATGTTGATCTCGTCCACCTGCTGTAGGAGGCCGACGGCCGCGTGCGCGCCGAGCTCGTTGGAGCGGTGCATGAGCGCGCGGATGTCCTTCGGCAGGCAGCCGCCGCCGAAGCCGAGGCCGGCGTTGAGGAACTGGCGGCCGATGCGCTTGTCGTGCCCGAGCGCGTCGGCGAGCAGCGCGACGTCGGCCCCGGCGGCGTCGCAGACCTCGGCGATCGCGTTGATGAACGAGATCTTGGTCGCGAGGAACGCGTTGGCGCTCACCTTCACCAGCTCGGCGGTGGGGAGGTCGGCGACGAGCACCGGGGTCCCCTCGGCGATCGGCGCGGCGTAGACGCGACGCAGCAGGGCCTCGGAGGCGGGGGTCGTGCCGCCGAAGACGAGGCGGTCGGGGTGGAGGGTGTCGTCGACGGCCTTGCCCTCGCGCAGGAACTCGGGGTTCCAGACCAGCTCGGCCTTCACGCCGGCGGGGGCCGCCTCGGCGACGATCGCCCGGAGGCGGGCGCCGGTCCCGACCGGGACCGTCGACTTGCCGACGATCAGGGCGTCGTGGGTCACGTTCTCGGCGATGCCGCGGGCCGCCGCCTCCACGTAGGCGAGGTTGGCGGCGAAGGAGCCGGACTGCTGCGGCGTGCCGACGCAGATGAAGTGGACGTCGGCCGTGGCGACGGCCTCGGCGATGTCGGTCGTGAAGGTGAGACGGCCGGCGGCGACGTTCGAGCGGATGAGCTCGGGCAGTCCGGGTTCGAAGAACGGCGCGCGTCCCTCCCGCAGCTCCTCGACCTTGTGCGGATCGGTGTCGACCCCGACGACGTCGAAGCCGAGCTCGGCCATGGCGGCCGCGTGCGTGGCGCCGAGGTAGCCGGTGCCGATGACGCTGATGCGGGGAGCGGGCTGCTCCTTCGGGGACTTCTTGGTGGTGGTCATGTCGTGTCCTTTGCGGTCGGGCCGGTCAGGGGGCCGGGGTCAGGGTGAAGTTGTCTTCCGGCTTCGTCAGCCCCGCGATGAACGCGGAGAGCGTGTCGGCCCGGGAGTCGATGCGCCAGTCGTTGGTGGCGCGGACGCCTTCGACGTAGCTGGTGACGGCGAGGTTGAACCAGGAGAACCCGATGATGTCGTCGTTCTCGGGCCTGCCCAGCGCGTCGAACAGCGAGGTCACCCATTTCGCCTTGTAGCCGCCGGTCTCGGAGGCCCCGATCTCGGCGAGGATGATGGGTTTCTTCGTGAGGGCCCGGAGCTTGTCGAGGCTCGGCTTGAACGTGTAGTCGAAGCTGAAGTCGTTGTCCGGCTTGTACGGCGGCCGCAGGTAGCCCGAGAGACCGACCCAGTCGACGTAGTCGTCGCCGGGGTACAGGTTCTCGAGGAACCCGTCGACCTTGTGCGAGGAGGCGAGGTTGTTGACGATGTTCGGCGCCCACACCCAGATGACCAGGTTGTTGGCCCCCTCCTGCTGGAAGATGTCGTGCACGTGCCGCCACATCTTCACGTAGTCGCCGACGCCGTTGCCGTTGATGGGCTTGCCCGACCCGTCGGTCTCGTTCCACGGGTACCAGGTGGCGTTCATCTCGTGGTCGAGGCGGATGGCGAGCGGGAGGCCGGTGGCGACGATGTCCTTCGCGTACTGGTGCAGGTAGGCGTCGAAGTCGCCGCCGATGATCTTCGGCAGCGAGTACTCGGGCGCCTCGGTCGAGTCGTTGCCCGCGCTGATCGGCCGCGACTCCCAGGTCATCATCGGCATCCGCCCCTGAGCCCAGGCGCGGGTGACCGCGTTGGCGCGGAAGTTCTCGTCCCAGCCGCTGAAGTAGCCGACGAGGTTGGGCGCCACGCCCACCTTGGCGC
>JAEWDJ010000502.1 GCA_023390155.1 Actinomycetes bacterium
CCGCTCCCGCGGGTCGAGCCGGTGGAGCCGTTCGCCCGGCATCCGCGTCATCAGGATGCGGCCGGGCCCGGCCTCCACCAGCCGGGGAACCGGCAGCCCCGAATCCGCGAGGGCCCGCAGCGCCGCCACCTCCGTGTCGTGCCCGCGGGCGTCCGCCACGCGCTTCTCGACGAGCGTCCGGCCCTCCCGCTCCACCAGCCGGACGGCGCCGGCCGCTCCCTGCAGCATGCGGCCACGGTCCCACCCGTGCACACGCATGTCGAGGCCCCGTGCACTGAACTCCGGGCCGGGCGCTCTTAAGCCGCACGCAAACGCGTCTGTCCGCGCGGAGGGCCCGCCGAGCATGGAGAAGCGCCCGAACCCGACGCCGACCCGAACGACAGGAAACGCATGCCCCCCTTCCCTCCTTCTCCCCGCACGCCCTCCCCGCAGACGCCCCGACGACACCGGCTCCTCGCCGCCCTCGCCGGGGCTCTCGTCGTCACCGCGCTCGCGGGCTGCACGCCGAGCGCGTCCATGAGCCTCCCGAAAGGCTTCCCCACCGCGGTGCCCGTCGCCTCGCAGGAGCTGACCGCCTCCGCCAGGACGGGCGCCGCCTGGAACGTCACCGTCAAGGTCGCGGACGGCAAAGCCCAGCAGGCGGCGCTGAAGAAGCTCACCGCCAAGGGCTTCGCCGTCATCGGCAGCACCGGCACCGGTGACCAGAAGTCCTATTCGCTGGCCGACGCGACGTACTCCGTCCGCGTCGGCTTCGAGCGCAGCGGCGACGACTACCTGGTCAGCTACGGCGTCGCCCCGCGCGGAGGCGCCGACAGATGACCTTCTCCCCCGAACCGTCCGCGGACCACGCGGCACCACCTCTACGAGAGAGAGACATGCACACACAGCAACTCGATGACCGGGAGGCCACCGCGCCTCCCGCCTGGCGCAGGCGCGCCAGGAAGGTCGTCGGCGGCGCACTCGCCGCCGTCCTCCTGGCCTCCGGGCTGAGCACGCTCGCCGCGCCGGCCGCGCAGGCCGCGGACACCGTCGGCCTGGGCAGCATCAAGTCGCCGACGAGCCCGATGACCCAGGTGACGCTGGGATCGAAGGGCCAGATGCAGATCACGCAGAAGGCGCTCGGCGACGCGTTCTTCGGCGCATCTGCCGGCATCTTCGACGGCACGACTTACGCGTCGGGCACGTCGATCACCGGCGGCGTCCAGACCTATGGCGGATCCGGCACCAGCGCCAGCCCGTTCTGGCTGAACACGACAGGCAACATACCCACGGGCACCTTCTCGACCCGGATGAGCTATGTTCCCGGCGCGGCCTATGTCCGCAACGACATCTCGTTCACGAACACGCAGGCGACGACCAAGACGCTGCAACTCACCGGATACGCGGACTGCAAGCTCGCGGGCCTCGACCTCGGTACGACCACGATCGTGCCCGGCTCGACCGGCCAGTGCATCAACACGGCCAACTCCACGGTCTCGCTGATCGCCGCGACACCCGGCGCGGCGATCGTCGGCGGATCGTCGATCGGTCTCACCAGCTACACGCTGAAGAGCCCGATCGTCGGCACCGCCGTCGCCAACACCTGCGTCGGCCTCTCGGGTCAGCCGGCGAGCTGCTCCGCCGTCGTCGACAACGGCCTGGCCCTCGCCTGGAAGAAGGACGTGGCTCCCGGTGCCACGATCTCGGCCACGTACTTCTCCTCCTACGGGACCGGACTCGACCTCTCCGACCTCGGGACGGACCTCGCGGTCTCGTCGCCGACCGTGAACGTGGGCGACACCGTCGACTACACGGTCTCGGCGAGCAACAGCGGCCCGCAGGACACGGACGGCGCGTCGGTCGTGTTCCCGCTCCCGGCGGGGATGCAGTTCGTCTCCGCCCAGGGTGGGACCTACGACCCCGCGACCGGCGCCTGGTCGATCGGCGCCCTCGAGACCGGCGGGAGCCGCTCTCTCGTGGTGACGGCGCGCGCCATGCAGGCCGGCACCACCACCGCCTCCATCGCCTCGGCCGGCTCGAACAACATCGACATCACGTCGTGCGTGTCCGGCTCGACCGACAACTGCGGGTCCACCGCGACGGTCACGGCGGTCGACGCCGCGTCCACCGCGGCGTCGACGATCTCGGCGGCTCCGGCTACGGTCCCGGCCGATGGCACCCCCTCGACGATCACCGTGACGACCACGAACGGGCTCGGCGCGCCGTTCTACGACGCCGGCGCCTCGATCGCTCTGACGTCGACGCTCGGCACGCTCTCGAACGTGACGGACAACGGTGACGGGACCTACACGGCGACCCTGTCGTCGACCGTCCCCGGCACGGCCACCGTCTCGTTCACGATCAACGGCGCTCCGGCGACCGCCACGGCTCCGGTCGTGTTCTCGGCGCTGCCGGGCTCCGCTGCGAAGTCGACCCTGTCGGTGACCTCGACCGCGGCCGTCGCCAACGGCTCCGACACCCAGCCCGCCTCGGTGAAGGTCCTCGACGCGCAGGGCAACCCCGTGTCGGGAGCGACGGTCGGCTTCACGGTCGACGGCGCCGCGTCCCTCTCGGCGTCCTCCGCGGTGTCCGACGCGAACGGCGTCGCCACGGTCTTCGTCACCTCCGCGACCCCCGGCTCCTACGCCGTGCACGCCACGATCGACGGAGCCGAGGTGTCGGGCAGCCCGGCGCAGGCCACGTTCACCGTCGGCGCGCCGGACGCCGCGTCCTCGACCTTCCAGGTCTCCGCCGGCACGAAGACCGCCGACGGCAGCGACGCCCACACCCTGACCGCGACCGTGAAGGACGCCCAGGGTCATCCCGTGGCGGGCGCGACCGTGTCCTTCGGGGCCGCCACCGGTGCCACGCCGGCCGCCACCTCCGCGATCACCGGCGCCGACGGCGTCGCGACGACCACGGTCACCTCGACCAAGGCGGGCAGCTACGCCGTCACCGCCGCCCTCGGCTCCACGGCGATCGCCGGTTCGCCGAAGAACGTCGCCTTCGTGGCGGGCGCGGTCGACGCGTCGGCCTCCTCCTTCGCGGTGACGCCCGGTACGGTGACCGCAGACGGCGTGGCCACGCACCGCGCGACGGTGACCGCCACCGACGCGAAGGGCAACCCGGTCGCCGGAGCGCGCGTGGACTTCCAGGTCCCCGCCGGCGTGACCGCGTCGGCCTCCTCGGCCGTCACGGGCGCCGACGGCGTCGCGAGCGTCACCCTGACCTCGACGACCGCCGCCACGTACGCGATCTCGGCGTCCATCGCCGGAGCGACCGTGAAGGGCGCGCCCGCGAACGTCGTGTTCGCGGCGGGTGCGGCGAACGCTGCGAAGTCGACGTGGACCGTCACGCCGAACGGCTCGGTCACGGCCGACGGCACGCAGAAGTTCACCGCCACGGCGACCGCCCGGGATGCCGCAGGCAACCCGGTCAGCGGCGCGGTGATCGCCTTCGGCGTGACCCCCACGGGCGTCTCGATCTCCCCGGCCGCACAGTGCACGACGGGAGCGGACGGCACCTGCCAGGTGACGTTCACCTCCACCAAGGCGGGCTCGTACACGGCCACCGCCTCCCTCGGCGGCAGCCCGATCGGCGCGACCAAGACCCTGGTGTTCACCGCCGGCACGGCGGCCGTCTCGACATCGACGATCATCGCCTCCCCGGCGACCGTCGGCGCCGATGGAACCCCGTCGACCCTGACGGTCCAGCTCCGGGACGCGAAGGGCAACCCGCTCACCTCGTCCGGCGGCACCGTGGTGATCCGCACCGACAACGGCGCGGTCACCTCCACCACCGACAACGGCGATGGGACCTACACCGCGGCGCTCTCGAGCACCGCGGAGGGCTTCGCGACGGTCTCCTTCACGCTCGACGGAGCGACGGCGCCCGCCACGACCATCGTGGTCTTCTCGGATGTGACCGCCCCGAACGCGCCGATCCTGGAGCCGTCCGACGGCGTCCGGGTGACCGGCCAGGCCGAGCCGTTCGCGCTGATCACGATCACGGATGCCGCGGGCAACCCGGTCGCGACCGGATACGCGGACGAGAACGGCTGGTTCTCGATCCTCCTCCCGACGGCCGACCCCCTCGCCGACGGCACGAAGCTGCTGGTCACCGCGACCGACAAGAGCGACAACGAGTCGCCGGCGTCGAGCATCACCATCGACCGCCAGGCCCCGCAGGCCCCCGTGGTCGACGCGACGCAGGGTGCCACGGTGAGCGGCACCGCGGAGCCGGGCTCCACCGTGACCGTCACCGACGCCCTGGGCCACCCCATCGGGACGGGTCAGGCGGGCGCCGACGGCACGTTCAGCATCACGCTGTCGCCGGCGGCGAACGACGGTGACGTGCTCCGCGTGACCGCCGCCGACGCGGCGGGCAACGTCTCGCCGGAGACGCAGGTCGTCGCGGACGCCACGGCTCCGCAGCCGCCGGCGGTCTCCCCGTCGAACGGCACCGTCGTGACGGGAACGGCCGAGCCCGGCTCGACCGTGACCGTCGCCGACGAGAACGGCACCGTGCTCGGCACGGTGACCGCCGACGCCCGCGGTGACTTCACCTTCGTTCCGACCACCCCTCTGACCGACGGCACCGTGCTCTCGGTGACGTCGACGGACGCCGCGGGCAACACGTCCAAGCCGTCGACGATCACGATCGACGCTGAGCGTCCCGAGGCGCCGCTGGTCGACCCGTCGACGGGCACCTCGGTGACCGGCACCGGCGAGCCCGGCTCGACCGTGACGGTCACGGGAACCGACGGCACCGTCCTCGGCACCGCGATCGTGGACGAGAACGGCTCGTTCACGTTCGTCCCGAGCACGCCCATCCCGGACGGCACCTCGGTGCTCGTGACGGTGACGGACGCCTCGGGCAACGTCTCCGAGGCCACGCCGCTGACGATCGACAGCTCGGCGCCCGACGCCCCCGCGGTGTTCCCCTCGAACGGCTCGACCGTGTCGGGGACCGCGGAGCCCGGAACCGTCGTGACGATCCGCGCGGAGGACGGCACCGTGCTCGGCACTGCCGTCGCCGGCCTGGACTCGACGTTCACCGTCACGCTGGAGCCTGCCGCCACCACCGGCGACACGCTCACCGCGACCGCGACGGACGCCACGGGCAACGTGTCGGCGTCGACCGACGTGTCGGTCAACTCCGACGTCCCGACGTCGCCGGTGGTGAAGCCCTCGGGCGGCACCACGGTGGCCGGCACGGCCGAGCCCGGCGCGACCATCACGGTGAAGGACGCCGACGGCAACACGGTGGGAACCGGAACCGCCGACGACACGGGATCCTTCACGATCACGCTCGACCAGCCCGCCACCGACGGTGCCGTGCTGACCGTGATCGCGACCAACGAGGTCGGCACCGAGTCCCTGCCGTCCACCATCACGGTGGACGCCGAGGCACCGGCCGCTCCGGTCGTGGCCCCCACCCAGGGCGGCACCCTCACCGGCACGGCCGAGCCCGGCTCGACCGTCACGGTGAAGGGCGAGGACGGCACCGTCATCGGCACCGGCACGGCCGGCACCGACGGCAGCTTCACGATCGAGCTCACCCCGGGCCTGCCCGACGGTGGAACCGCGACCGTGACCGCCACCGACCCGGCCGGCAACGAGTCTCCCGCCACGGAGATCACCGCCGACCGCTCTGCCCCGGATGCTGCGCACGTCGACCCCACGCAGGGCGATGTCGTCACCGGCACCGCCGAGCCCGGCTCGACGGTCACCGTGACGGACACCGACGGCAACGTCATCGGCACCGGCACGGTCGGGCCGGACGGCACCTTCACGGTGACCCTCCAGCCCGCCCTCGGCGACGGCGAGACGGCCGTCGTGACCGTCACCGACCCGGCAGGCAACACCTCGCTGGGCACGGAGATCACTGCCGACCGGAGTGAGCCGAACGCCCCGATCGTCGACCCGACCCAGGGCGACACGATCGCCGGCACGGCCGAGCCCGGCTCGACCGTCACCGTGACCGACGCCGACGGCAACGTCATCGGCACCGGCACCGCCGGCCCGGACGGCACCTTCACGATCGCCCTCGAGCCCGCGCTCGGTGACGGTCAGACCGCGACCGTGACCGCGACCGACCCCGCAGGGAACGAGTCGGCGGCCACGTCGGTCACCGCGGACCGCAGCCTCCCGGACGCCCCGGTGGTCGACGCCACCCAGGGCGACCGCGTCACCGGCACGGCCGAGCCCGGCTCGACCGTCACGGTCACCGACGCCGACGGCAACGTCATCGGCACCGGCACCGCCGGCCCGGACGGCACCTTCACGGTGACGCTCCAGCCCGCGCTCGGCGAGGGCGAGACGGCGGCCGTCACCGCGACCGACCCGGCCGGCAACACCTCTCCCGCCACGGAGATCACCGCCGACCGCTCCGCCCCGGACGCCGCGCAGGTCGACCCGACGCAGGGCGGGACCGTCACCGGCACCGCCGAGCCCGGCTCGACCATCACGGTCACCGACGCCGACGGCAACGTCATCGGCACCGGCACCGCCGGACCGGACGGCACCTTCACGGTGACGCTCCAGCCGGGACTCGGCGACGGCGAGACCGCCACCGTCACGGTCACCGACCCGGCGGGCAACACCTCCCCCGGGACGCAGATCACCGCCGACAGCGCGGCGCCGACGGCCCCGGTCGTCGACCCCACGCAGGGCGACCGCGTCACCGGCACGGCCGAGCCCGGCTCCGTGGTCACGGTGAAGGACGCCGACGGCGCCGTCATCGGCACCGGCACCGCCGACGCCGACGGGCGCTTCACGATCGACCTCGTCCCGGGCCTCCCCGACGGCGGGATCGCCACCGTGACCGCGACCGACGCCGCCGGCAACGAGTCGGCGGAGACGCAGCTCACCGCCGACCGCAGCGCCCCGACGGCGCCGACCGTCCACCCGAGCAACGGGAAGACGATCACCGGAACCGCGGAGCCCGGCTCTGTCGTCACGGTGAAGGACGCCGACGGCACCGTCATCGGCACCGCCGTCGCCGACGGCACGGGCGCATTCACGCTCACGCCGAGCGCCCCGCTGGCCGACGGAACCGTGCTGGTCGTGACCGCGACCGACGCCGCCGGCAACGTGTCCGAGGAGACGCGCGCCACCGTGGACGCGGCCGCACCGGCGGCCCCCGTCCTCGACCCGACCGACGGCACGACCGTCACGGGCACGGCCGAGCCGGGCTCCACGGTCACCGTCCGGGACGAGAACGGCACCGTCATCGGCACCGCCGTCGCCGGTGAGGACGGCCGGTTCAGCATCACGCTGGACGCGCCGCTGGCCGCGGGCACGTCGCTGACGGTCACGGCAACCGACGCGGCGGGCAACGAGTCCGCCGCCACCCGGATCACGGTCGAGAAGCCCGCCACGTCGGGCAACGGCGGCAGCACCGCTCCGACGGGCGGTCTCGCCTCCACCGGTTCGGATGTGCTCCCGATCGCGCTCGGCGCCCTGCTGCTCCTCGCGGCGGGTGGCTTCCTGATCGCGCTGCGGCTCCGCCGCCGTCGCGAGGAAGAGGAGGTCCAGCACTGAGCAGCCTCCCGGTGAGGTGATCGTCCGGAGGGGCGGGAGCACACGCTCCCGCCCCTCCGTCGTGCGTGCAGCCCGAGGGCATCCGGCGCACGCACGATCCCACGATCCGGCGCGGCTGTCGAGGCCCTGCGGGGACAGCCGCGTGCGGCCTACCGTTCGTGGTCCGAGCACAGGAAGGAGGCCACCCATGGCCACCGTGACCGAGAGCATCGACGTCAACGTCCCCGTCCGCACCGCCTACAACCAGTGGACGCAGTTCGAATCGTTCCCCCACTTCCTCGACGAGGTCGACGAGATCCGCCAGATCGACGACACCACCACCCACTGGCGCGTCACCATCGGCGGGGCCACCCGCGAATTCGACACCGTCATCGCCGAGCAGCACCCCGACGAGCGCGTCGCCTGGAAGAGCGTCGCGGGCGAGGTGGAGCACGCCGGCGTCGTGACGTTCCACCGGCTGTCCGACGACACCACCCGCGTGACCGTCCAGCTCGACTGGGCGCCCTCGGGTGCGCTCGAGAAGGCCGGTGCCCTGTTCGGGGTCGACGACCACGCGGTCAAGAAGGACCTCGACAACTTCAAGGAGTTCATCGAGCGCCAGGGCTCCGAGACCGGCGCCTGGCGCGGAGACGTGGAGGGCGGCCACACCGCATGAGCGACGAACGCGCCGACGGGCTCGGCGACGAACGCGCCGACGGGCTCGGCGACGACGACCTCATCGAGAAGGACCGCGCCTACAGCCCCGCCAGCGAGCGCGAGACGGAGGCCGCCCAGCGCGACACGGACGACGCCGCGGAGGCTCTCCCTCCCGGCACCGGCGGTCCCGACGACTCCGGCGACCTCCCACCCGGCGAACCGCTGGACGTGAGCATCGTGCGGGAGCGGTCGAAACCCGAGTAGGGCCGGCCGACACCGACACCGACGCCGCGGGGCGCCTCGAACACGGGGGCGCCCCGCATCGTCATGTCTCGGCCTGGGCGGCCCGTCACGCGGGCGGCGTCGTCGTCCCCCGCTCCACGAGCCGTGTCGGCAGCACCAGGTGCGTCTTCTCGGGCTGCTCCCCCGCGAGCAGTCGCGTCAGGAGGCCGACGGCGGCGGCTCCGAGCTGCTGGATGGGCTGCCGGACGGTCGTGAGCGGCGGCGTGGACTGAGCCGCCTCCGGCACGTCGTCGAAGCCGACGACCGAGAGATCCTCGGGCACCCGGAGACCGAGCTCCGCGGCCACGTCGAGCACGGCGATCGCCGAGAGGTCGTTCGCGGCGAAGACCGCGGTGGGGCGGTCCGGGCCCGTGAGCAGGCGCTTCGCCGCGCCGCGGCCGGTGTCCTGCTCGTAGCGGCCGACCGCCACGAGGTCGGGGTCGAACGGGATGCCCGCCTCGCCCAGGGCGCGCCGGTAGCCGGCGTCGCGGAGGCCGGACGAGCGCAGGTCGGGGCGGCCCGCGACGAAGCCGATGCGGCGGTGGCCGAGCTCGGCGAGGAACTGGGTGGCCTGCCGGGCGCCGCCGAAGCTGTCCGACTCCACCGTCGGGAGGTCGGCGCGGCCGGTGTGCGGGTCGATGGCGACGATGGGGACGTCGGCCGACACGTTGACGACCGTGGGGGTCACCATGATGACGCCGTCGATGAGCGTGCCGCTGAGGCGGCTGAGGGAGCGCCGCTCCCAGCCCTCCGGGGACTGCTGGCGGGATCCGCTGTAGGCCAGGAGGTCGTAGCGCGAGTCGTGCAGTGCCGCGCCGACGCCCTTGAGGATCTCGCCGCTGAACGGCTCGAAGTCCGCGACGAGCACGCCGATCACGCCGGTCTGGCGCGAGCGCATGCTGCTGGCGACCAGGCTGGACTCGTAGCCGAGCTCCTGGACGACCTGCAGCACGCGCTCGACCGTCTCCACCGCGACCCCGTAGCGGCCGTTGACCGCCTTGGAGACGGTGGCGACCGACACACCGGCCGCGGCGGCGACATCGTTGATCGTGGGGCGTCCCATGGAGCGGGAGCCTAGCACCGCGAAAGCCGTCTCGAAAACGATATTGAAAACGTTTGACACCCCCGTGGCCGATTGTCACACTGATGACCGCCGGGATGCGTCCCGGCTCCCTTGAGCGCAGGCCAGGCCAGCGCACGCGGCGACGGAGCCCAGCGACGACGCCCGCACACCGCCAAGGACGCCCCACCCGCGGCGTCACTCAACGAAGAGAACGGGTTGGAATCACATGAAAGCCAAGAATCTCCTCATCGGGGCTTCGGTCGTCGCCGTCGGCGCACTCGCGCTGAGCGGCTGCAGCGGCGGCTCCGACAGCTCCTCCGACGGCAAGGTCTCCATGACCCTCTGGCAGAACTCCACCACGGGTCCCGGCCAGGAGTTCTGGAAGACGGCCGTCGCCGGGTTCGAGAAGGAGAACCCGAACGTCACGATCAAGATCCAGGCCATCCAGAACGAGGACCTGGACGGCAAGCTCCAGACCGTTCTCAACTCGGGCGACGCCCCCGACATCTTCCTGCAGCGCGGCGGAGGCAAGATGGCGGCGATGGTGCAGGCCGGACAGGTCATGGACATCACCGACAAGGCCTCGGCGGACACCAAGAAGGTCATCTCCGAGGGCTCCTTCAAGTCCGAGACCTACCAGGACAAGGTGTGGGCGATGCCCATCGCCGTGCTGCCGGGCGGCCTGTTCTACAGCAAGGACCTCTTCACCGCCGCCGGGATCACCGAGGCTCCCGCCACCATCGACGACCTCAACGCCGACGTGACCAAGCTGAAGGCGACCGGCGTCGCCCCGATCGCTCTCGGCGCCAAGGACGCCTGGCCGGCCGCGCACTGGTTCTACTGGTTCGCGCTGCGCGAGTGCGCGCCCGCGACGATGGAGAAGACGGCGGACTCCAAGAGCTTCTCCGACCCGTGCTGGCTGAAGGCGGCCGAGGACCTCCAGGCCTTCGCCGAGACCAAGCCGTTCAACGACGGCTTCCTCACCACCTCCGCCCAGCAGGGCGCGTCGAGCTCGGCCGGCCTGGTGGCGAACCACAAGGCCGCGATGGAGCTCATGGGCGCCTGGGACCCGGGAGTGATCGCCTCCCTCACCCCGGACCAGAAGCCGCTGCCCGACCTGGGCTTCTACCCCTTCCCGGAGCTCTCCGGCGGCAAGGGCGAGCCCGGCTCGATCATGGGCGGCGTCGACGGCTACTCCTGCTCCGCCAAGGCGCCGAAGGAGTGCGCCGACTTCCTCAACTACATCGCCACCACCCCGGTCCAGACCGACTACTACAAGGCCTTCAACGCCCCGCCGGTCAACACCGGGCCGCAGAAGGCGGTCACCGAGCCCTACCTGCAGGACGTGCTCGCCGCCTACAACAAGGCGCCGTTCGTCTCGCAGTGGCTGGACACGGTCCTCGGCCAGAACATCGGCAACGCGCTGAACGTCGCGGTGGTCGACATGCTCGCGGGCAAGAGCGACCCGAAGGGCCTCATCCAGGCGGCGAACGACGCGGCCAAGAAGGGCTGAGGACGGTTCCGTGAGCACCATCCGCGAGACACCCTCGGCCCTGGCGCCGCAGGCGGACCTCGCGC
>JAEWDJ010000508.1 GCA_023390155.1 Actinomycetes bacterium
GCCAGCCCCTCCGCGGCCGCATCCCGCCCGAGCACCTCCGCCGCAGCGTGCAGCGCGGCACGGTCGCTGGCGCCTTCGACCAGCACGACCACCCGCACTCCGCGCACCACCTCGGGGCGCGGCGGATCGCCGCCCGTGGCCCACCCGGCCACGGCGCGCTCCAAGGTCGCCACTGCGGCGGCGGCCTCCCGGAGGGGAGCCTGCTCGGTCATGTCCGTCATTCTGCACCGGTGAGCCCCTGTCGTCGCGTCCCGCGTGCGCGTACGGTTCCCGGCATGAAAGCACTCATCTTCGTGGCGGGGATCGCCGTCGGGTTCGTCATCGGTTCGCGAGCAGGCCGCGGGGCCTACGACGATCTGCGCAGGAAATTCCGTGGGTTCACAGAGTCGGACACCGTTCAGCAGGTCAAGGGGGATGTGAAGGACTTCGCCTCCCGCGCCGCGTCCGACATCGGGGGGACCGTCGGCGACGCCGTCAGCAAGGCGACGGACAAGGCGGCGGCGAAGATCGACGAGGTCACCGGCAAGAACAGCGGCGACGCGGCGACCGCGAGCTGATCGGGTCGCGCGTTCAGGCCCCGGCGGGCGGGTCGGCGAGCAGGTCGACCCGCTCCGCCAGGTAGGAGACGGCGTCGCGCGCGTCCGCGTCCGGCACGGAGGCGCTCCAGCGAGCCCAGACGCGGCCGTCGCGGAGGAAGAGCGGTCCGCGTCCGCTCTCCGCCGCCTCCCGCAGCCTGTCCACCTCCAGGGAGATCGGGTCCGCGTCGAAGTTCACGGTCTCGCCGTCGCGGAAGTGCCCGCGCTCGGCCGCGGCCCGATAGGCGCGCCGCGTCTCGGCCGAGACCGACACGTACTGCGTGCGGCCGGGTTCGGTCGCTCGCACGATCGATCCCGTCGCGTGGAGGCCGCCGTCGCGGTCGAGCAGCAGCACGCCCAGCCGCCAGACCCGGCCCGCGGGCCGGAGCACCGGCTCCCGCATGATCAGCAGCTTGCGCTGGCGCCCCTCGTAGACCGCGAGCGCCTCCTCGCGGGCGTCCGCCGCCCTCAGGCGCTGGACCGCCGCGTCGACGCCGTCGCGGAAGAGCCGCACCGCTTCGTCGTCCTCCTGGGTCACCCTCCGAGGCTACGCGTCCACCGACTCCGGCACCGATCAGGCCAGCGCGCGGATGCTGAACGAGTTGTCGTCGGTCACCATCAGCAGCTCGACGCCCTCCTCGTGCCGCAGCACCACGAGGGCGGAGCTGTCGTCGGCGGCGACCCGCTCGACCTGGCGCACGAAGATCTGCGCCATCTCGTCGCTGACCCGGAAGTCGCGCCCCAGCGCGTGCACGATGTAGCGCGGCTTGGCGGGTGCGTGCTGCGAGCCCAGGTGGGTCTCGGCGCGGAAGTCCTGGACGGCGAGGTTCATCTCGGGTGTCATCGTCATGGGACTTCCTCCTGGTTTCGTGCCTATCTCCGGATCTCGCACGCTAGACCCCCGGTCCGGCCGCGGGGAGGGGGTTGACGGGAGCAAGATGGACCGTATGCGTACCTTCACCTTCCCCGGCGTCGCCGTCGACGCCTCCAACATCGTCCTCGGGCTCATGCGCGTGGAATCGCTGAGCGACGAAGAGATCCGCACCCTCGTGCGCACCGCCCGCGACGAGGGCGTCACGATGTTCGACCACGCCGACATCTACGGCGCCGAGCGCCACGGCAGCGAGCGCCGCTTCGGCGACGCGGGCGCCATCCCGGCGGCCGAACGCGACCAGGTGGTCATCCAGTCCAAGGTCGGCATCCGCGACGGCTTCTTCGACTTCTCCCGCGAGCACATCCTCGCGACGGTCGACGAGTCCCTCGCGGCGCTCCGCACCGACTACCTCGACATCCTGCTCCTCCACCGCCCCGACACCCTGGTCGAGCCGGAGGAGGTCGCCGCCGCCTTCGACGAGCTGCAGACCGCGGGCAAGGTCCGCGCGTTCGGCGTCTCCAACCACACCCCCGGCCAGATCGACCTGCTCCGCCGCTACGTCTCCCAGCCGATCGTCGCCAACCAGGTGCAGCTGAGCATCACCCACGCCCCGCTCATCGCCCAGGGCGTCGCCGCCAACATGGCCGGCCTGCCCCAGTCCGTCGACCGCGACAACGGCATCCTCGACCACGCACGCCTGCACGACATCACCCTCCAGGCCTGGTCCCCGTTCCAGAAGGGCTTCTTCGACGGCGTCTTCCTCGGCGACCGCGAGCACTACGCCGAGCTCAACGACGCCATCGACGACCTCGCCGCCGCCTACGACGTCACCCCCACCGCCATCGCCACCGCCTGGATCACCCGCCACCCCGCCGGCATCCAGGTCGTCCTCGGCACCACCAACGCCCAGCGCGTCCGCGACGCCGCCGCCGGATCGGAGCTGCCGCTGACCCGGGAGGAGTGGTACCGGCTGTTCCGCGCGGCGGGGCACACGCTGCCGTAGGGGCGTGGCGGGCGGGGGCGATCCGGTGTCCCGCCGCCTCCGCAGCTTGGCCCCCGCCGCCGGCCGGGATACCGTCGGTCGGGTGGATGCCGACCGCTTGAGCCTGGGAGCGCGCCTGGTGGCGCGTGCGCGGCTGCTGCGGGTGGCCGGGGTGCGGGGCCGGCTGGTGCGACCGGCGGATGCGCCTCAGGGGTTCGTGGCGGGGCGGCGGAGCGTGCGAGTGCTGCTGGTCGGTTCCGGGCCGGTGGTCGGCTGGGGGGTCGGGAGCTATGACCTCGCGTTGCCGGGGGCGGTGGCGCGGGCGCTCGCGTCGTCGACCGGGCGCGGGGCGGTGGTGGATGTGGTCGCGCATCCGTCCGCGGGTGTGCGGCGCTTGCGTTCGCTTGTCGCCCAGGCGGGCGTCGCGCGGTACGACGCCGTGGTGCTGAGCGCGACGCTGGCCGACTCGTTGCGCCTCCCGGAGCCCGAGGGGTGGGGCGAGCGGGTGCGCGCGCTGCTGCGGGAGGTGCGCGCGGCGCGAGGTGGAGCCGGGACCGTTGCCTGGCTCGGCGCGCAGCCGATCCGCGAGTTCGACCCGGAGGACTCGAACCCCACGCGTGTCGCGCAGGAGCACGGCGCGCGGCTCAATGC
>JAEWDJ010000514.1 GCA_023390155.1 Actinomycetes bacterium
GTCGACCACCACGCCGAGGTCGTCGTCGCTCAGCGTCTCGAGCGTGAGGAGCAGGGAACGGGAGAGCAGCGGCGAGATCACGGAGAAGGACGGGTTCTCTGTCGTCGCGGCCACGAGGATGACCCAGCCGTTCTCGACGCCCGGCAGGAGCGCGTCCTGCTGGGCCTTGGTGAACCGGTGGATCTCGTCGAGGAAGAGCACGGTCGAGACACCGTAGAGGTCGCGCGTCGAGAGGGCCTCGTCCATCACGAGGCGGACGTCTTTCACCCCCGCCGTGACGGCGGACAGCTCGACGAACCGGCGCCCGGACGAGTGCGCGATCGCCTGCGCGAGGGTCGTCTTGCCCGTCCCGGGAGGACCCCACAGGATCACCGACACCGAGCCGGTCTGCCCGGACTGGTCGGAGGCGAGCGCGACGAGGGGCGATCCGGGCTTCAGGAGGTGCCGCTGGCCGGCCACCTCGTCGAGCGACGTCGGCCGCATGCGCACGGCGAGCGGCGTCGCTCCGGTGCGGAGCCCGGGTTGCACATCGACCATCCCTCCAGGCTACCGGCCACCACCGACACCGCAGATCGATCGGTCGAGCACGCCCCTCGCGCTGGTTTGGCGTCCATAGGCGCGCTCGATAAGGTTCTCCTGACCCGCGGACCGGTCTTCCTCGGGACACCGACTCCCCGCTCGACGGCGCCCCTCGGAGGACACACGTGGCACCCAGCAAGCAGAACGACCGCGACGCCCGGCAGGCGCGCGAGCGACTTCGCGCCTACCAGGCCCGGCAGACGGTGCACGACCAGAAGGTTCGGCGTCGCAAGCGCGACAACTGGATCGCCGGGATCGCCGTCGTCGTGGTCGTCGCCCTGGCGGTCGCGACCCAGCTCCTTTATTTCACGGGCGGCCCCGGCGCGGCCACCGCCTCCGCCTCGCCGTCCGCCACAGCGACCCCGACGCCCACCCCTGCGGCGACCGGCTCGAACACCGGCGACGTCCCGTCCTCCAGCATCGCGGAGGGACGCGACTGGACCGGCTCGCTCGTGGTCAACGGCATCGACCTGGGCGTGACGCTCGACGGTAAGCAGGCGCCGCAGGCGGTCTCCTCCACGATCTCCCTCGCGCAGAAGGGCTTCTACAACGGGCTCAGCTGCCACCGCCTCACAACGGACGGCATCTTCGTCCTGCAGTGCGGCGACCCGAAGGGCGACGGCTCCGGCGGCCCCGAATACTCCTACGGGCCGGTCGAGAACGCACCCGCCGACGGCGTCTACCCGGCCGGGACGATCGCGATGGCCCGCCAGAGCGGCAACGGCTACAGCCAGGGCAGCCAGTTCTTCATCGTCTACAAGGACAGCACCATCCCCTCCGACGCGGCCGGCGGCTACACCGTGCTCGGCACCATCACGAGCGGCCTCGACACGTTGACCTCCGACATCGTCGCCAAGGGCGTCGAGGGAGGCGGCACCGACGGCAAGCCGACGGTGCCGACCACGATCGACAGCTTCACGCTGCAGTGACGCGGCGTGTGCAATAGGCTGATTCCACCGTGGGGCGGGCTTCCCCGCCCCGACCGCACAGCAGCAAGGTGAGGCTCTTGGCTACTTCTGAACAGCACCCCTGGGGTCGCGTCGACGAGACCGGGACCGTGTACGTCCGCGAGGGCGACGGGGAACGCGCCGTCGGTCAGTACCCGGACGGCACCCCGGAGGAGGCGATCGCCTACTTCGAGCGCAAGTACACCGATCTCGCGGGTCAGGTGTCCCTGCTGGAGCAGCGCGCACGCCGGGGCGCTCCCGCGGGCGATGTGGCGAAGTCCGTCGCGAACCTCCGCTCCGCCGTCGAGGGCGCCAACGCCGTCGGCGACCTCGCCTCCCTGCTCACGCGGCTCGACGCACTGGGCGGCACGGTCGAGGAACTCACCGAGCAGCAGAGCGCCGAGGCCAAGGCGGCCGTGGAGGCCGCCGTCGCCGAGCGCACCGCCATCGTCGAGGAGGCCGAGGCCCTCGCCGCGCAGGACCCGGCCCGCACGCAGTGGAAGCAGACCACCGCGGCGCTCGACTCCCTCTTCGCCCGCTGGCAGGCCCACCAGCACGACGGACCGCGTCTGCCGAAGAACGACGCGAACGAGCTGTGGAAGCGATTCCGCGCCGCGCGCTCGACCATCGAGCACAACCGCAAGGCCTTCTTCGCCGAGCTGGACAACCAGCACCGCGACGTGCGCAGCCGCAAGAACGCCCTCATCGAGGAGGCCGAGCGCCTCATCCCGCTGGGAGCCGACGGCGTGCCGGAGTACCGCCGCCTGCTCGACCAGTGGAAGCTCGCGGGCCGCGCCGGCAAGAAGAACGACGACGCCCTCTGGGCCCGCTTCAAGGCTGCGGGCGACGCGATCTACTCGGCCAAGGCCGAGGTCGACGCGCGCGACAACGTCGAGTACGAGGCGAACCTCCAGCTCAAGCTCGCGTTGCTGGAGGAGGCGGAGCCGCTCCTCCAGGAGAAGGACCGCGAGGTCGCCCGTGCCGCGCTCCTCTCGATCCAGGAGCGCTGGGACGCGATCGGCCGCGTGCCGCGCGAGCAGGTGCGCCCGATCGAGGACCGCCTCCGTAAGGTGGAGACCGCGGTGCGCCGGCTCGACGAAGAGCACTGGGAGCGCAACAACCCCGAGAAGAAGGCGCGCTCCGAGGGCCTCGCGAGCCAGCTCAATGCGGCGATCGCCAAGCTGGAGCAGGAGCTCGCCGAGGCGAAGGCCGGCGGCGACGAGGCGAAGGTGAAGGCCGCCCAGGAGGCCCTCGACGCGCGCAAGATCTGGCTCGACGCGCTCGGCTGAGCCTCCACAACCGCGCTCCGACCCGACTTCTCCACAGATTCACCGCTCGGCCGCCTCCCCGGCGTCGCACCCGCGACGCTGGGGAGATGACCGAGACACTCTGCCCCACCCTCCTCGACCGCCGCGTGCTCCCGCTCGCCGAACTCCTCGCGCTGTGCCTGGACGGCCAGCTGTATCGGGTCGGCGACGCGTTCGCCTCACCAGACACTCCTGACACCCCGGCGCTGCGCGCTCGGGCCCTCGCTTCCGGCGTCCCGCGGCGTGCGATCGCCGAGCGCGGATCAGCCGCCTGGATCCACGGCACCCGCAGCACTCCCCCTCCCCGGGCGCAGGTCTGCCTCCTTCCCGCGCATCGGGGCACCCTCGTCCCGGTCGGCGTCGACGGCCGCCAGCGCACACTGGAGGACGACGAGTTCGAGCCGATCGGACCGATCGCGGTCACCACTCCCCTGCGCACCGCGGCCGACCTGTTCCTCCAGCCTGGCAAGTTCGACCGCCCGGCCGCCCTGGAGGTCCGGCACCTGCTTGCGCTCGCGGGTTCGCCGCCATCGGCGCTGCGGGCTCACACTCCGCGGACGCGCCGCGGCGGGTCGGCGCGTTCCCTGCGACGGCTGGAGCTGATCGAGTCCGTGGCGCTACCCGACGGGACGGCGGATGCCCCGCAGCCGCAGGACGCCCGCACCCTCGACGCGCTGAGTGCTCGTGTCAGCCGGCGCTGACGCGGTACACGTCGTAGACGCCGTCGATACGGCGCACGGCGTTGAGCACGCGGTCGAGGTGGGTGGTGTCGCCCATCTCGAAGACGAAACGGCTGAGCGCCAGCCGATCGCTGGATGTCGTGACCGTGGCCGAGAGGATGTTGACGTGGTGCTCGGAGAGCACGCGCGTCACGTCCGAGAGCAGCCCGGAGCGATCGAGCGCCTCCACCTGGATCTGCACCAGGAAGACGCTCTTCGAGCTCGGCGCCCACTCGACGTCGATCATGCGCTCCGGCTCCTGCAGCAGGGACTGCACGTTGTGGCAGTTGGCCTGGTGCACGGAGACGCCCTGGCCGCGGGTGATGAAGCCCACGATCGGGTCGCCCGGCACCGGGGTGCAGCACTTCGCCAGCTTGACCAGGATGTCCGGCGCGCCGCGCACGAGCACGCCGGAGTCGCTGTTGCGCAGGGTGCGACCGCGGCCCTTGACGGGGATCTCGAGCTCGCCGTCGGACTCGACGTCGCTCTGGAGGGACGCCACGACCTTCTCGATCACCGACTGGGTCGACACGTGCCCTTCGCCGACCGCGGCGTAGAGCGTCGAGACGTCCGCGTACTTGAGCGAGGAGGCGACCTCCACCAGGGCGTCCTGCGTCATCAGCTTCTGCAGCGGCAGGTTCTGCTTGCGCATCGCGCGCGCGATCGCGTCCTTGCCCTGCTCGATCGCCTCGTCGCGGCGCTCCTTGGTGAACCACTGACGAATCTTGTTGCGCGCACGCGGGCTCTTGACGAAGTTCAGCCAGTCCTGGCTCGGTCCGGAGTCGGGGTTCTTGGAGGTGAAGATCTCGACCACGTCCCCGGTCGCCAGCGTGCTCTCGAGCGGCACCAGCCGACCGTTCACCTTCGCGCCCATGGTGCGATGGCCGACCTCGGTGTGAACGGCGTACGCGAAGTCGACGGGCGTCGCTCCGGCGGGCAGGCCGATCACCCGGCCCTTCGGCGTGAAGACGTAGACCTCTTTCGCGCCGATCTCGAAGCGGAGCGAGTCCAGGAACTCCGTCGGGTCGGCGGTCTCGGCCTGCCAGTCGGAGATGTGCGCCAGCCAGGCGAGGTCGGTGTCGACCTTGCCCGGACCGCCCGAGCTCTTGCCGGTGGTCTGCTCCTTGTACTTCCAGTGGGCGGCGACACCGAACTCCGCCCGCTGGTGCATCTCCTCGGTGCGGATCTGGATCTCCACCGGCCGGCCCTGGGGGCCGATCACCGTCGTGTGCAGCGACTGGTAGAGGTTGAACTTCGGGGTGGCGATGTAGTCCTTGAAGCGCCCGGGCATCGGCGTCCAGCGCGCGTGGATCTGTCCGAGCACGGCGTAGCAGTCGCGCACGGTGTTGACGAGCACGCGGATGCCGACGAGGTCGTAGATGTCGTCGAACTCGCGGCCGCGGACGACCATCTTCTGGTAGATCGAGTAGTACTGCTTCGGCCGGCCGACGACCTTGCCGCGGATGCGCGCCGACTTCAGGTCGTCGTTGATGGCCGCGATCACCTGCTGGACCAGGCGCTCCCGCTCCGGGGTCCGCTGCTTGACGAGGCTCTCGATCTCCGCGTACAGCTTCGGGTAGAGCACCGCGAACGAGAGGTCCTCGAGCTCCCACTTGATGGTCTGGATGCCGAGGCGGTGCGCGAGCGGTGCGTAGATCTCCAGGGTCTCGGTCGCCTTGCGCGTGGCGTTGGCCGCGGGGACGAAGCCCCAGGTGCGAGCGTTGTGCAGCCGGTCAGCGAGCTTGATGATGAGCACGCGGATGTCCTTCGACATCGCGACGATCATCTTGCGCACGGTCTCCGCCTGGGCGCTGTCGCCGTACTTGACCTTGTCGAGCTTGGTGACGCCGTCGACCAGCATCGCGATCTCGTCGCCGAACTGATCGCGCAGCTCGTCGAGGGTGTACTCGGTGTCCTCCACGGTGTCGTGGAGCAGCGCCGCCGCGATCGTCTTCGCACCGATGCCGAGGTCGGCGATGATCTGGGCCACCGCTACGGGGTGCGTGATGTACGGCTCCCCCGAGCGACGCTTCTGGCCGTTGTGGGCGCGCTCGGCCACCGCGTAGGCCCGCTCGATCAACGAGAGGTCCGCCTTGGGATGATGCATGCGCACCGTGCGGATCAGCGTGTCCACGGCGCCCGCCGGCTGGGCTCGGGAGAAGATCCGCGGGACGAGGCGGCGCAGCGAGGCGGACTGCGGTGTCGAAGTATCAACCATGTGCGCGCCTCCTGTCGTCCATTATCGCTGCATCGCGCGGCCGCACCTGCTGCGGTCCGCTGCCAGCGATCAGCCGACGTCTCCTGCGACTTCGGGCCCGCGCTCGATCGGGGCGCCGGAGGACTCCCACGCGATCATGCCGCCGGCGACGTTCGCCGCAGGGAAGTCGGCGCGGAGAAGGGCGTCGGTCACCATCCGGGAGCGACCCCCCGAGTGGCAGATGACGAGGATCTGCTGGTCCTCGGGGAGCTCGTCCTGACGGTCCTGGAGCTGCGAGAGCGGGATGAGGTGCGCATCGGGCGACCGCATCTCCTCCCACTCGAACGGCTCGCGCACGTCGAGGAGCCAGGCCCCGCCGGCGGCGACGAGCTCGTGGGCGCGGGCAGCGCTCACCTCGTCCTCGGACAGATAAGTGCCTCCCACGCCCGGCCCCTACTCCGCGGTGACCGCTTCGGCGGCCGGCTGTGCGGCCTTCGGACGGATGGCGCGCACCTTCTGGTCGTGCTTCTTGATCGCTGCCTCGCCCTCGCGGAACTGCGAGTACATCGGCGCGGCCAGGAAGATCGTCGAGTAGGTGCCGACGATGATGCCGATCAGCAGGGCGAGCGAGATGTCGCGGAGCGTGGCCGCCCCGAGCGCGTACGCGCCGATGAAGAGGATCGAGGCCACGGGCAGCACAGCCACCACGGCCGTGTTGATCGAGCGCACGAGCGTCTGGTTCACGGCGAGGTTCACCGACTCGGCGAAGGTGCGGCGCGTGAGCTCCAGCTCTTCTCGGGTGTTCTCGCGGACCTTGTCGAACACCACGACGGTGTCGTACAGCGAGTAGCCGAGGATCGTCAGGAAGCCGATCATGGTCGCGGGCGAGACCTCGAACCCGACGAGCGCGTAGATGCCCGCCGTGATGATGAGGTCGTGGAACAGCGAGATGATCGCGGACGCCGACATCTTCCAGGTGCGGAAGTACAGCGCCATCGCGATGAACGCCAGCAGCAGGAAGACCACGAGGCCCTGGATGGACTGCTGTGTGACGTCCGCGCCCCACGACGGTCCGATGAAGGTGGAGGCCACCTCGGAATCGGGCACGCCGTACGCCTTCGCCAGCGCATCGGCGACGGCCTTGGTCTCGGTGTCGGAGAGCTGGTCGGTCTGCACCTGCACCGCGTTGGAGCCGACGACGCTCACGTGCGAGACCGCATCCGGGACGACGCTCGTGACGGCGTCCTGCGCCTTGGAGGTGTCGGTGCTCTCGACGTTGGTGATCTGGAACTGCGAACCGCCGCGGAACTCGATCGAGAAGTTGAACCCGCCCTTGAGGACCGGGATCAGGATGGAGGCGATGACCATCACCGCGGCGATGGTGTACCAGATCTTGCGCTTGCCGACGAAGTCGAACGAGCGCGCCCCGGTGTAGAGGTCGTTGCCGAACCTGGTGAGACGGCTGGCCATCAGGAGTCCTTCCCCTCGGTCGATCGATCAGAGGAGGTCGAGGTCGATGCCGACGCGCCGCTCAACTCGGCGGCCTTGCGCTCGGCGATCGTCTGGCGGCGTGCCGCCTCCTTGCTGCTGCGGGCGGCGGTGCCGGCGCCCACTTTTGCGGCCGTAGGCGAGCGGAACTGCGCCGCGCCGCGGTACACCGCTCCGAGGGCCTGCGGGTCGAGCCCGGACCAGGGGTGGCCGCTGCTGAAGAACCGCGTGCGTCCGAGCAGCTGCAGCGTCGGGTGGGTGAAGAGGAGCACCACGATGACGTCGATGATCGTCGTGAGACCGAGCGTGAAGGCGAATCCACGCACGTTCGCGGCGGCGAGGATATACAGCACGATCGCCGCGAGCAGGTTGGTGGCCTTCGATGCGTAGATCGTGCGGCGGGCTCGGGCCCATCCGGCCTCCACCGCGGACTCCAGGCTGCGGCCGTCGCGCAACTCGTCTCTTATTCGTTCGAAGTAGACGATGAACGAGTCGGCTGTGAAGCCGATGGCGACGATGAGGCCCGCGACGCCGGCCAGCGACAGGCGGTAGCCGTAGTGCCACGAGAGCAGCGAGATCGTGAGCCAGGTGAGCACGCCGGCGACCACGAGCGAGAGGATCGTGACGAAGCCGAGCAGGCGGTACTGGAAGAACGTGTAGATCGCGACCAGGATCAGGCCGATCAGACCGGCGACGAGACCGCTGATCAGCTGCGAGGTGCCGAGCGTGGCGGAGATCGTGTCCTGGCTCTGCACCTTGAAGCTGAACGGCAGCGCACCGAACTTCAGCTGGTCGGCGAGGGCCTTGGCGGTCGTCTCGGTGAAGTTTCCGGTGATCTGGGGCTTGCCGTCGGTGATCGCCGCATTGGTGGTCGGCGCTGAGATGACCTTGCCGTCCAGGACGATCGCGAACTGGTTCTGGGCGCCCTGGAGGCCGACCAGGCGGGTCGTGACGTCGGAGAACTGCTTGGTGCCGGTGGAGTCGAACACGATGTTGACCGCCCACTGGCCGGTCGTGACGCCCTGCTGGCTCTGCACCAGGCCGGCGCTCGCGTCGCTGATGTTCTGACCCTTCACCTCGACCGGACCGAGCAGGTACTTCACCTGGTTCTGGTCGTCGCAGGTGATGAGCGGCTGATCGGTCGGCGCGGCGTTGACGTCCTGCGTGTCGCTCGACGTACAGGAGAACGCGTTGAACTCGGCCTGCAGCTTCGGCGTGACCCAGGCGAGGTCGCTGCCGTTGGTCGGCGACGCCGACGGGGTCGACTGGAGTCCCGGCTCTGGGGTCGGGGCCGGCGTGGACTTGCCGTCCGCGCCCACGACCTCGTTCGTCGGGCCGCCCGAGATGAGGACGGGCCGGAAGTCGAGGCGTGCGCTCGACTTGACGCGGTTCAGCGTCTCCTCATCGGGCTTGCCGGGGAGCGAGACGACGATGTTGCGCGAGCCCTCGGTGGAGATCTGCGCCTCGGAGATGCCGGAGGCGTCGATGCGCTGGCGGATGATCGAGACAGCCTGGTCCAGCTGCTGCTGCTGGATCTGCTGCCCGTTCTCGACCTGCGGGGTCAGGATCACCTGGGTGCCGCCCTCGAGGTCGAGGGCGAGCTTCGGCAGCCACGTCGCGTTGCTGAACAGCACGCCGGCGGTGAGGGTCCCGAGCAGGACCACCACCAGCACGCCGAGCCATGTCAACGAACGCCAGGCTTTCTTGACCGGAGTCGACTTTGCCACCTAGGAACTCAGCTTTCTACGAGTGTTCCGCGCACGCCGAAACGGCGCGGCCCACGGGTCGGGAGTTAGTCGTCGCTCTTCGCGCCGGGCTTCTTGGGCTCGTCGATCCGCTCGCCGTACTCCGGCTCGTCGTGGCGGATCGCGTGGTCCTCATTGAGCTCGGCGGAACCGCTCACGGCCTCCGCGTCCGCGTCGCCCTCGGCGGGCTCGGCGACGGTGGGCTCGACGACGCGGGCGAGCACCTGGCGGTGCACCTTGACGACATGCCCGGGGCTGGTCTCGATGACAGCGGTGTTGTCGTCCTCGTTGACGGACAGCAGCGTGCCGTACAGACCGAAGTTGGTCATGACCTCGGCGCCCGGCACCATCTTCGACCGCGTCTCGGCCTGCTCGCGCTGACGCTTGCGGCTGTTGCGGAACATGAAGAAGATGAGGGCCGCCAGGATGACGACCATCACAATGGTCAACGGATCAATGGCCATGAATTCTGCCGAACCTTCCGGTGGGGAGTCTGAGGGGCCGAACGGCCACCTCACATCATAAGTCATCCATGAGGGATGGTTGCTCCGAACGGGCTTGGTGCGGGCCGGGAATCCCGAAGTGGCGCCACGCGGCGGGGGTGGCCACCCTCCCTCGGGGGGTGCGCGAGAGCAGTCCGATGCGCACGAGGAACGGCTCGACGACCGACTCGATCGTCTCGGCCTCCTCCCCGACCGAGACGGCCAGCGTGTTCAACCCCACCGGCCCGCCGTCGAACCGCTCCAGGATGGCGTGCAGCACCGCGCGGTCGAGCCGGTCGAGGCCGAGCGGGTCGACGTCGTACAGCTCGAGCGCGGCACGCACCGCGGCCACGTCCGCGCGGCCGCCGTGCACGAGGGCGTAGTCGCGCACCCGGCGGAGCAGCCGGTTGGCGATGCGCGGGGTGCCGCGGCAGCGTCCGGCGATCTCGGCCAGCGCCTCCTTGTCGATCTCGAGCTCGAGCAGCGCGGCGGCGCGCGAGAGGACCTGGGTCAGCTCGCCCTCGTCGTAGAACTCGAGGTGGGCGGTGAAGCCGAACCGGTCGCGCAGCGGGTTTGGAAGGAGCCCGGAGCGGGTCGTCGCTCCGACGAGCGTGAAGGGGGCGAGATCGAGAGGGATGGAGGTAGCGCCCGCACCCTTGCCGACCATGATGTCGATGCGGAAGTCCTCCATGGCGAGGTAGAGCATCTCCTCCGCGGAGCGCGCCATACGGTGGATCTCGTCGATGAAGAGGACCTCGCCCGGGGTGAGCGAGGACAGCAGCGCGGCGAGGTCGCCGGCGTGCTGGATCGCGGGCCCGCTGGAGAGCCGCAGCGGCCGCTCGCTCTCGTGCGCGACGATCATCGCCAGCGTGGTCTTGCCGAGCCCGGGCGGCCCGGCCAGGAGGATGTGGTCGGCGGTGCGGTCCTGCATCTTCGCGGCGGTGAGCAGCAGCTGGAGCTGCCCGCGCACCTTCGCCTGGCCGACGAACTCGGAGAGCGAGCGGGGCCGGAGGGCGCCCTCGAAGGCGAGCTCGGACTCCGATTCGAGCTCGGGAGCGGTCAGATCCTCACTCATCGCACGCCCTGCGCGGCCGGGCCGAGGCGGGACAGGGTGAGCCGCAGGAGCGCGGGAACCGTGTCGCGCAGGGGCTCATCGGTGTCGGCGACGACGTCGGCGATCGCCTCGGCGGCGACCTTCTCGGGCCAGCCAAGACCGACCAGCGCGACGAGCACGCTGTCCGCGACGCTCGACGGGGCTCCGGCGACCTTCACGGCCGGGGCCACCCGACGGGTGGCGGCGAGCTTGCCGGTGAGCGACACCACGATGAGCTTCGCCGTCTTCGGCCCGATCCCCGACACCTTGCGGAAGGGCGCGTCGTCGTCGGCCGCGACCGCGTCGGCGATCTGGTCGGGCGACAGCACCGACAGGACCCCGATCGCGGACTTCGGGCCGACGCCCGTCACGCCGGTGAGCAGCTCGAACACGTCGAGCTGCTCACGGTCGACGAAGCCGAACAGCTGCAGGGAGTCCTCGCGCACGACCATCGAGGTGTGCACGAAGGCCTCGTCGCCGACGCGGAGGGAGAGCACATGGTCGGGGGTCAGCTGCACGGCGAAGCCGACACCGCCCACCTCGAGCACGGCCGTTCCGCCGCTCGCGGAGAGGACGGTGCCGCGGAGAGAGGAGATCACCTGGCAAGCCTACGGGGAGCCGCCGACGCCCGGGAGGAGCGCTCCGCGGCGCGCCACGCGGCCTGCGCGGGCGTGAGCTGCGCTCCCCCGCCCGAGGCCGCGGTCGTCGCGGGGTCGGATGTCGGGGCCGCCGCGGGGGCGCCGCGCCAGGCGTGGCAGATCGCGATGGCGAGCGCGTCGGCCGCGTCGGCCGGCTTCGGCACCTCCGCCAGTCCGAGGATGCGG
>JAEWDJ010000215.1 GCA_023390155.1 Actinomycetes bacterium
GCGCGAGGCACGGTGCTCACGCGGTCGCCGAAGCGGTCGCCGCCGTCGCCGGGCGGAAGATCGCATCCACCAGGCGCTGCGACCCCTGCTGGAACGGGACGGCCAGCGTGAGCGCGGGGTCGTCGACGTAGTTGATCGTCGCCGTCAGCGAGCGCCCGCCGTCCGGGGTGCAGTACATGAGCGCCGCGTAGCCCGCCGCGCCGCCGTTGTGCGTGAAGACGGTGCCGTGCTCCCCCAGGTCCTGCACGAAGAGGCCGAGACCGTACGCCATGCCGGGGATCGGGGTCGGCGTCGTCGCGCACATCTCGGCGAACAGCTCCGCGGGCAGCAGGCCGCCGGTGACGAGCGACGTGATGAACGTCTGCAGATCCTGCGACGTCGAGACCATGTCGCCGCCACTGGAGATCCACGACGGATCGTGCTCGCTCACGTCGATCGTGACCTCCTCGCCGTCCTCCTCGTACCGGTAGTAGGCGTGCGGGTGCGGCTCGGCGATCGCGGTCTCGTGCGACGGCTGGGCGGTCTCGCGGAGGCCGAGGGGCCGGAAGATCGCACGCTCCATCTCCTCGGCGATGGATCGACCGGTGATCCGCTCGACGATCAGCCGGACGATCACGTAGTTGGTGTTCGAGTAGCTCCAGTCCGTCCCCGGCTCGAAGCGGCCGGGCTTCGACAGGGCGAGCCGGACGAGCTCCTCCGGCGCGTAGCCGGTGAACCGGCGGTCCGCCCACTCCTTGCCCGAGATCGTGGACGGGATGCCGGCGTCCACCGTTCCGTCGGCGCCGAACTCGCCCGTGAAGTTGAAGACGCCGCTGGTGTGCTGCAGCAGCATCCGCACGGTGATGCGCGGATCGATGCCGATCTCGGGGAGGTACCGTTCGGCGGGCGCGTCGAGGTCGAGTCGCCCCTCCTCCACGAGCCGGAGGGCGAGGGCGGCGGTGAACGTCTTCGTGTTGCTCCCGATGCGGACGTGCCCGTCGACCGGGGGCAGCGCGTCGGAGCCGAGCTCGGCCCGGCCGGCCGCGCCGGTCCAGTCGCCGTGCTCGTCGTGGACGCGCACGGTGATTCCGGTGATGCCCGACGCGACGATGTCGTCGAGGATCGCCTGGAGCGCCGGGCGATCCGGCGACGCGGCGGCGTCCTGGTGCGGGGTGGTGAGTGTCATGTCCTTCTCCTTCGGTCGTCGTCGGCGACCCGGTCTCGCGTCGCTGCGGCGAGCGTGGACCCTGACCCGAGGTCAAGGTCAAGCGCGCGTTCCCGCCCTCCCGCGCTGCGCTCGATAACGACTCGGTAACGGCTGTTTGCGTCAACGCGTTTGACGCTCATAGCGTGGCGTCAATCGATTGAAGTCAAACGATTGACGGACGAAGGAGCCCCGGATGCTGACGATGAAGGACATCGCATCGCACGTCGGTGTGTCCGTCTCGAGCGTCAGCCTCGTCCTCAGCGGCCGCGGCGAGGGGCGGGTCAACGCCCGGGTGGCCGAGCGGATCCGCGACGTCGCCGACGAACTGGGCTATGTGCCGAATCAGCTGGCGCGATCGCTGAAGACCAAGCAGAGCCGGACCATCGGCGTCGTGTCCGATCAGGTGGCGACCGTACCGTTCTCCGCCCACATGCTCGCGGGAGCGCAGCAGGCGGCGTGGGAGAGCGGCTTCATGCTCATGCTCATCGACACCTACGGCAACGACGAGGTGCAGACGCCGGCCGTGCAGTCGTTGCTGCAGCGCAACATCGAAGGGCTGATCGTCGCGACCAACTTCCACAAGGTGGTCGACATCCCGCTCGTGCCGCCGACGATGCCGGTCGTCATCCTGGACGGCCGCCCGGCCGACGACTCGCACCCCGCGGTCGACTTCGTGGTGCCCGACGAGGAGCTCGGCGCCTACACGTCGACCCGGATGCTCGTCGAGGCCGGCCACACCAGGATCGGCTTCTGTGACGTCGCGGCGTACCCGATCGCCTCCCGGCTGCGCGAACGCGGCTACCGGAGGGCGCTGGAGGAGAGCGGCATCGCGTACGACCCCGCTCTGACGGTCGTGGCGGAAGACGCGGCGACGCGCTTCGCGATCGACCCGGCCCAGCGGCTGCTCGCGCGGGAGGACCGGCCGACGGCGGTGTTCTGCTTCAGCGACCAGACGGCCATGGGCTTCTACACCGTCGCCCGGCGCCTGGGCTTGCGCGTGCCGGAGGATGTCTCACTCGCCGGCTTCGACAATCAGGAGTTCGTGGCGGAGGCGCTCGATCCCGGGCTGACCACCGTGCAGCTGCCTCACCGCGACATGGGGGAGTGGGCGATCCGCCGCCTCGTCGGGCGACTCGACAGGTCGCTCGAGGGGGCGGAGCGCGAGGGCTTCCTGATGCCCTGTGCGCCCGTCGTCCGCCAGTCGATCGGGCCGCCCGGCTCCGACTGAGCCCCCGCCCGCACCGCCCGCACGACCACCGACCGGAGGCACCGGTGGCGCCAGCCTGCCCGCGCGCCTCCGCCTCCCACCCCCTTCCGCCCCCGAAACACACCACCCGATGCAAAGGAGCAACGCAATGACAACACCCACGAAGCCGGGGGCCCGCAGGGTCGCCCGTCTCGCCGCCGCGGCCGCCGCCGTGGCGCTCACCACAGCAGGACTCGTCGCCTGCAGCAGCGGAAGCGGAGGCGACGCGGGCAAGACCTTCACGATCCTCCAGTACGAGGACCCGAAGACCGCTCAGGGTCAGGGCTGGCAGCTCGCGCTCGAGATGTTCAAGAAGAAGCACCCGGATGTGAAGGTCGACTTCCAGACCACGAGCTTCGACGCCGTCCGCAAGAACGCCAAGCTCACTCTCGGCGGCAACAAGGTGCCGGACGTCGTGGAGTTTAACAAGGGCAACGCCGACGGAGGGCAGCTCGCCAGCCAGGGGCTGCTCACACCGCTCGACGACCAGGTCGAGAAATACGGTTGGGACCAGAAGGTCACCGGCGGCATGCAGTCGTTCGCCAAGTACGACGAGCAGGGCAAGGCCGGCTCCGGCGACTGGTACGGCATCCCGAACATCGGCGAGTACGTCACCTTCTACTACAACAAGGACCTGTTCGCGAAGGCCGGGATCACCGCAGAGCCGACGACGATGGACGAGTTCGTCACGGCCATGCAGAAGCTGCAGGCGGCGGGCATCACCCCGGTCTCGTCGTCCGCCTCCACCAACCAGGGCTTCAACCAGATGTGGGTCTGGTACTCCCTGGTCTCGGCCTACGCCGACCGCTCGCAGATCGACGACTTCATGTTCCTGAAGGGCGCGGTCGACTTCTCCGCCGACCCGTGGAAGAAGGGCACGCAGCAGTTCCAGGACTGGATCGACAAGGGCTACCTCGGCAGCGACCTCGCCGGCCTCACCTACGAGCAGGCGAACGTCAACTTCCTCAGCGGCAAGACGGGGATGCTCATCTGGAACAACGGCGTCTTCTCGCGCGTGAAGGATCAGAAGGACTTCGCGTGGGGCTACTTCACGCTGCCCGGGGCGAACATGTCGATGGGCTCCTCCGGTCACCTCTGGGGCGTCCCCGCCAAGGCGAAGAACAAGGACCTCGCCTACGACTGGATCGACACGACGCTCAGCCCCGAGGTGCAGAACAAGATCGGCGAGCTCGGCGGGCTCCCGCTCGCAGGCGACTCGTCGAAGATCACCGACCCGGTGACCCGCGCCTACACCGAGCGGTTCGACGAGATCGTGAAGGCCGACACCCTGACCTTCTACCCGGACTACCCGGTCCCGGGCTTCCTGGACTTCATCCAGACGAACATGGCGGCGATGTCGAACAAGAACGAGACGGCCGACGAGTACCTGGCCAAGCTGCAGAAGTTCTACGACGACGGCAAGAAGGCGACCGACCAGGGCTGATCGGCGTGCCCGGGGCCGGCCTCGGCCGGCCCCCGGTTC
>JAEWDJ010000225.1 GCA_023390155.1 Actinomycetes bacterium
GCCAGCATCCACGCGCCGGTCACGTCGCTCCCGGTGTCGGGCAGGTCGCCGGCCGCGTCGCCCGCTCCGGCCGGCGCGGGAGGAACGGGAGGAGCGGGTGCCGGCGCCCACACCGCGTAGAGGACGAGGTCGGCCGTGAGGGTCGAGACGACGAGCCGGTCGTAGGCGGGGTCTGCCACGGTCGCCGTGGGGGAGGTCGACCAGCCGAGGAAGGGCGTGCCGGGGCCGGTGAAGAGGAGGTCGGTGGCGCCGGGGTAGGTGATGGCGGCGCCGGGTGGGCCGTCCCAGGCGACGGCGGAGCCCATCCCGCCATTCTCGTGGAAGGCGACGGTGAACCGTGGGTCCGGGTCCGCGTAGGTGGCGATGAGCGTCACTCCTGCTCCGCCGAAGCGGACGGTGCGTCCGGCCTGGTAGAGCAGGTCGCCCGGGACCGGGCTGGTGATGATGCGCATGGGGCTGACGACGGGAGCGGAGTCAGCGGGGGCGGAGACGGCGGGAGCGGAGTCAGCGGGGGCGGAGACGGCGGGAACCGGAGTGCGCCAGCCGACGAAGACCTCGTCGCCGCGGACGAGCGCGGCCCCGTCGGCCACGATTGCGCTCGACCCGGCGTCGTACAGCAGGGGATCGACCGGGACGGTGCCCGCCGTGTTGCCGTCCCCGTCGTAGTCGAGGGCGAAGGGCGCGGTGGCGGGCTGCTGCCAGCGCGCGTAGAGACGGAGGTCGGCGCCGACGGGGGTGTCGAAGTCGTAGGGCACGAAGTAGCCGTCGACCGTGCGCTGGTACCAGCCGACGAACGTCTGGCCGTCGGGCTGCGAGGGCAGCGGCGCCGGCTCGGTGGCGGTCGCCTGATCCTCGATCGTCTGGGTGAGCGCATCGATCGGATCGGGCGCCGAGGGGTGGTCGTAGAACGTGACGGTGTGCGGGTCGGTGAGCCACTTGGCATAGAGGGCCAGGTTGCTCGCCGGCATGGTCGCGCCGTCGAAGGTGAACGGCACGTTGAACTCCGAGTCGGTGAACCAGCCGAGGAAGACGTCGTTGCCGCGGGTCGGGTCTGCGGGCGCCGTGGCCTCCAGTGCGCTCTGATAAGGGATGCCGGTCACCGGAGGGATGGCGGTGCCGCCCCCGGTGACGAAGCTCAGCGTGTAGACGTTGCGGCTGTAGAACTGGTACCGGTACCTGTCGTTCGTGTTGTTGCTGTTGTTCAGCTGGTAGAGCCGGTTGGTGGGGGCGTCCAGCTGGAAGTAGTTGCCGACCGTGCTGGTGCCGGTGCCGTAGCCGACGTACGACTCGAAGCCGTCGATGACGCCGGCGACCTGACGGTCGCCGCGCGAGGCCCAGTACCAGGAGGTCCGGTACTGCTCGAAGACCTGGTGGCCGGCCGGGATGGCGGCGCGGACGCCCGTCTTGTTGTTGTTGTAGAGCGTCGAGACGTGGAGCGGGCTGTTCGGGACGCCGCTCGGCCCGAGCACGTCGTCGGGGGCAGCTTGCGTTTGGTCGAGGGACTCGGTGTAGATCAGCCCCTGGGTGAGGGTCTGATTGCTGCGGGCGGCCAGCGTGCTGGTCAGCGCGGTGGTGCGCGCGGCGAGGCTCACGCTCCCGGCGTCGGCGGCGGACGCCGTGTAGTTGGCCGCGAAGATCGCCGGGGTGACCTGCTGCGGTCCCCAGCCGCGGAGGACGCAGCTCTCGTTCTGCGTCCCGGTGTCGTAGACGGTGATCAGTCCGGAGCCGTCTGCCTGTGAGACGGGCACGGGCGCCACGCCCGCCGCCTGCATGTCGAACCCGATCTTCTCCCGCACCGAGAACGTGCCGAGCAGCTGGGCGCCGCCCGGTTGCGTCGACTGGTAGTAGGTCGTCCCTCCCACCGACATGGTGATGTCGTACACGCCCGCGGGGTTGCACGCGACCGAGACGTTCGCCGTGCTGCCGGGCGAGATCAGCCGGAAGTCCGCCCGCCACAGCGCCCGCGTCAGGTACACGTTGACGACGGTCGACCCGTCGCCGCGCACCTCCACGTTCTGTTGGCTGACGGTCAGGTCGGCGAAGGTCAGTGGGTCGGACTGCACACGGGCCGGGTCGAGCTGTGCGCGCACCAGCTCCTGGACGGACGACGGGATGGCGCCCTTCGTCGTGGGGCCGCCGACCGTCGAGCCCGCGACCGCCGTCGAGGCGATGTCGTCGAGGAAGTCGAAGGTGGCCGGGTCGGCGAGCTGCGCCGCGCTGAGCGCGCCGTCGGAGGGGCCCCAGTCGGGCGCGGTCCCGCCGGCCGGCGTGAACACCGGGGAGGGGTAGGCGTCGGGCACCACGTTGGCCTTCTCGAGCCAGTAGCTGACGTGGTACTCCACGTTCTGGCCGCTCCACCCGGCGTAGAGGGTGGTGGACGCCGTGATCGGGAACGCGATCGCCTGGGTGCGTGCCGCGTCCGCCCACCACTGCGTGAACGTGTAGCCGGTGCGCGTCGGCGGCGGGACGGCGGCGAGGTCGGCCGCGGTGAACGCGGTGTCGGGCTCCAGCACGAACTCCGGCTCGACGACGGTGCCGTCGGTGATGAACGAGATGGCGAAGCCGGCGGCCAGGATGGGGACGAGCCGGAGGTTCTCAGTGACCGGCGCGCCGAAGTCGTACGGCGTGCGCGCGGGGTCGCCCTGCCGGTACCAGTCGCCGGTGAACACCATCCCGTCGGGCACGTGGGCGAGGTCCGGAGCGATGTCGCCGAGCGGCGCGCCGTCGGCGACCTCGTCCGCGTCGATCACGTGCTGGGCGTCGGCGCCGTCGGGCCCGGCCAGGAACTGGACGACGTGCGTGTCGGCGAAGCGCGCGTCCACGACGAGGTCGGAGGTGATCGCCGTCGAGAAGCTGAACGGCACCTCCGTGCCGCCCACCTCCGTCACCCAGCCGTCGAAGACGCCATCGGCGGACGAGGGTGCCGGCTGTCGCGGGGCGAGCCCGCCGTCGGCGACCTCGACCGTCGCGACCGTGCTCCCCTCGGAGCGGAAGGTAACGGTGTGATAGTTCCAGACGCCGGGCGCGGTGGCGCTCCCGATGGGCGCGGCGGCGACCGCTGGCGCGGCGACGAGCACGGGCGCGAGCAGCCCCAGCG
>JAEWDJ010000232.1 GCA_023390155.1 Actinomycetes bacterium
GCGCGGGATGGCCACCGACGTCGTGCGGCCGGTCAGCCACTGGCTCTACGAGCCGGACGACGCCGTCCCGTCCGCGCAGGCGGGCGACGAGCCTCCCGTGCGCCGCCGCGACTGGGTCGCGGAGGTCCTGTTCGGGATGCGGCCCGCACCGCCCGTCCTGCTCGCCGTGCTGTTCGCCGCCCTGGTGACCCCGTTCGGGCTGTCGCAGTACGGCCTGCTGCGCTGCGCGCCGGCGATCGTCGCGGGTCTCGTCGTCGTCGCGCTGGGCAACCTGGTCGTCTCGCGGCTGGCCGAGCGCACCGCGCCGCGCCTGCGCGCGCCGGCGCTCCTGGCCGGTTACGTCGTCGTCGGGGCGGTGCTCGCGCTGACGACCGACACGGCGATCCGCTGGCAGGGCGTCAGCCCCCGGTTCATCTGGTTCGAAGCCGGCACCTACCCGGTGATCGCGCTGGGCGTGGCCCTGGTGGTGTCGCTGTCGTCGCGCATCCGCTCGGACCAGAACCGGCTGGAGGCGGCGGTGCAGGCGAGCGTGTTCGACGCGGCCCGCAGCCGCGCCGACTACGACCACCAGCGCGCGGCGCTCGCGCGCATCCTGCACTCCGGCGTCCAGTCCGAGCTCATCGCGGCGGCGCTGGCCCTCGGCGCCGGAGGCGGGGACGACGCGTCCGGGGCGCTGCGGGAGGTGGTGGATCGCGTGCGCGGCGAACTCCTCGCGCCCGCCGACGCTCCCGACCCCGAGGCGCGCGTGGGCGCCCTGGTCGAGAGCTGGCGCTCCGCGATCCCGCTGCAGTCGACCATCGCCCCGGGCGCGTGGGACCGCCTGCGCGATCCGGTGCGCTGCGACGCCGTGGTCGACGCCATCTCGGAGGGGCTGGCCAATGCCGTCCGACACGGCGACGGGACCCCCGTCACGCTCGACGTCCGGCCGTCCGGTGCGGCCGGGCTGTCGGTGCTCGTCACGTCGGGCGGCGCGCTCTCGCTCGCGTCGCCGGGCATCGGGCTGCGGCAGCTCGCCGAGCACGCGGAGGTGGAGTTGCGCGAGTCCGGCGGTCGCGTCGAACTCGCCGTCGTCGTGCCGTGACCGCTCGCCCGCACCGCCTGTCGTAGCAGCCGTACCGGGCCCCGACACGCCCGGTCGGCCGGGCTAGATTCGGTCGATCGGAGCCCCGCATCCGAGCACCTCAGAGCCGGGGCGCTTCTGCGTGACCCGAACGCGCGGGATGCGCCCCAGCAGCGGGATCCATGCGAAGTCATCCTTAATCTATTCGTCTGCATTGATAGAACGTTCAGGCGAAATGAGGTAGAAAGGATCGGGTACGCCCCCGTCCGAGCCCCCTCAGGAAGACCAGCTTGCCCCGTTCCTCTGCCTCTTCGCGGCCTCGCCGCGGATCTCGCGCACCCCTGGTGGTCGACGTCGAGCGGCAGACGGAGCTGACGGCCGATCCGGTCGAGGACTTCACCCGCGGTGAGCACCTGGTCGCCGTGGAAGCCCCGCAGGAGCAGGCCTTCAGCAGCCGCCGCGCCCGCCTCGAAGCCGAACGCAGCCGCAGCACCCGCCCGCGCAAGCGCGAGCGCGTCGTCGTCGCTCCGAAGAGCGCTGTCGAGTCGGGCACCGCGAGCGGCCGCGCCGCGCGGCGCTCCGCCAAGGCGGCCGCGGCATCCGCGACCGCGGCGTCCACGCCGGCTCGGGGTGGCGCGATGCGTCACCAGCGCAGCTCCGGTCGCCCCGGTGAGCACCGTCGCCGTGGCTTCCACGTCGTGGTCATGCTCGCCCTCACCGCCTTCTTCGGCACCGCGGCCCTCCCGGCGTACGCCACGACCAACGAGGTCTCGGCCGTCGGCAACGCGCGCACCGCGCTCGCCGTGCAGACGCTCACCGGCGGCAACACGACGGCCACGCAGGTGATCTCCCGCGACGGCCTCGCCATCGAGGAGAGCCCGCAGGCCCTCGACTCGACCACGAACACGACGGTGTCGCCGACGGTGCAGGCCCTCGCCATCCAGCTCATGGGCGCCGTGTCGTCGGGCCGGTTGGTCGGCTCGACCCCGAACCATCTCGGCGAGATCGCGGATCTCGCGGAGGGCAAGGCCGTCGCCGGCTGCGGCGTCGACTACCGCGTCCTGCAGACCATCTCGTTCGCGCTGGCGCACTACAGCCAGGTCGGCGTCTCCGACATCAACCGCCGCTGCACCGGGCAGATCGAGGGCGCCGGCACCGCCTCGGCGCACTACGCCGACGGCGGCGGCCACGCACTCGACTTCTTCCTGCTCAACGGCTCGCCGCTCACTGGCGGCGACGCCAAGTCGCTGGAGCTGATCCGCCTGCTCGACCCGATCGTGCCCGCGGGCACGGGCCTCGGCCAGATGAACTGCCGCAGCTCGAACAGCTTCGACAACTTCGCGCCGTTCGACGACTCCTGCAACCACGTGCACATCGACTTCCTCAAGTCGTCCGGCAGCACGATCAAGTACTGAGCGACTCCGCACGCCGGGGGCCGCGCCGCCGAAGCGACGCGACCCCGTGGCTCAGTCGCCCTTCACGTTGACGATCTGGCGCAGCGTGTGCCGCACCTCGACCAGGTCGGCGGCGTCGGCCATCACCTGATCGATCGGCTTGTACGCCTGGGGGATCTCGTCCAGGAACGCGTCCGTGTCGCGGAACTCGATACCGGTCATCGCCTCCCTCAGCTCCTCCACGGTGAAGCGCTTGCGCGCTGCCGACCGCGAGAACTGGCGCCCCGCACCGTGCGGTGACGACTCCAGGGCGAGCGGGTCGCCCCTGCCCACCACCACGTAGGAGGCGGTGCCCATCGAGCCGGGGATCAGTCCGGGCTGTCCCTCCCGCGCCGAGATCGCCCCCTTGCGGGAGAGCCACACCTCCTTGCCGAAGTGCCGCTCGCGCTCGGTGAAGTTGTGGTGGCAGTTGATGCGCTCCACCTCCACGACGGGCTCACCGAAGTACTCGGCGGTCTGGCGCACCACGCGGTCCATCATCTCCTCGCGGTTGAGGAGCGCGAAGTGCTGGGCCCAGCGCAGCTCGGCGATGTACGCGTCGAACTCCGCGGTGCCCTCGACCAGGTACGCCAGGTCGCGGTCGGGCAGGTCGATCCACCAGCGCGTCATGAGCTCCTGCGCCACCCGGATGTGGTGCCCGGCGATGCGGTTGCCCACCCCGCGCGACCCCGAGTGGAGGAACAGCCAGACGGCGTCGTCCTCGTCCAGGCTCACCTCGATGAAGTGGTTGCCGGAGCCGAGCGAGCCCAACTGCAGCTCCCACGCCTTCGCGTAGCGCCCGGGCTCGAGCCCGATCGCGTCGGCCATCCCGGTGAGCTCCGCGAGACGCGGCTCGGCGGTGGCGACGACCTTGTTGTTGCGACCGCCCGCCGACAGCGGGATGGCGCGCTCGATCTGCTTGCGCAGCTCGGCCAGGGGTGCGACGGCGGAACGGGCGGCGACGTCCTCCCGGGTGAACCCGGTCTTCACCGCGATCATCCCGCAGCCGATGTCCACACCGACGGCTGCGGGCATGACCGCGCCGAGGGTGGGGATGACCGAGCCGACCGTCGCGCCGAGGCCCAGGTGGGCGTCCGGCATCAGGGCGACGTGCGGGTGGATGAACGGCATCGTCGAGGTGGTGACCGCCTGCGCGCGGGTGGAGTCCTCCAGCAGGGAGGCCCAGCTCAGCAGGCGGTTCGAGATTCTCTCCATGATCCTTTCTCTCTCGTGCAGGTGCGGCCGGGGCGGCTCGCGCACCCGCGCGGAGGCGGAAGGCGGGAGGAGGAGCCCCGGTCCTCGAGCGGACGGGGCTGCGGCATCCGACGGATGCGTCTCTACAGTCCCCGAGCGGTCTCGAGCGTCCGAAGATAGCGCTGTTCGCGCTGCAGTGCCGACGTGCTGGTCATGGCTGCTTTCCTCTCCGGTCGGCTGATTCCGTGGAATCGGGGCGTGCTGCGCCGGTCGGCGCAGGAGACCGACCATACACGCCCGGGCGTGTCGTCGTCTACAGGCGGCTCATAGCCGGCACCTGGAATCCGCTCATCGAGGCGCAGATAGTGGAAGGCATGGACACCGACCCGAGACTCTCCCGACGCGCCCTCATCGCCGGCGGGGGCGTGGTGGCCGCCGGCGTCGCGGCGGCGGTGTTCGTGGCGACGCGATCCACCGCGGGGTCCTCGCCGTCGCCCACCTCCACGCCCTCCGCGTCCGATGCGGTCATGCGACGCTTCCACTCCACCGACCTCACGGTCCCGGCCGTGACCACCCGCAAGACCGGCACGACGGCGGCCGGGCTCGTCTTCGTGACGCAGCAGGTGACCGGCTTCAACGGACTCATCATGGACGACGACGGCGAGCCGGTCTGGATCGAGCCGACGACGGCCAACATCACCGACCTGCGGGTGCAGACCTATGCCGGCGCGCCCGTCCTGACCTACTGGACAGGGAAGAGCACGGGAGGCCACGGCGCCGGCTCGGGCGTCATCCTGGACGCCTCCTACGCCCGCATCGCGACCGTCTCGGCGGGCGGGCACGTCGATGCCGACCTGCACGAGTTCGCCCTGACGGATCGAGGCACCGCGCTCATCACGGTGTACGAGACGGTTCCGGCCGACCTGAGCTCGATCGACGGCCCCTCCGACGGCTACATGTACGACTGCCGGGTGCAGGAGATCGATGTGGCGACCGGCGAGGTCCTGCTCGACTGGAAGGCGAGCGATCACATCCCCGTCGCGGAGACCTACCTCGGGCTGACGCAGGACGCGGGTCACGACGGCACCACCGCCGGCCGCGCCTTCGACCCGTATCACCTGAACGCGGTCGACGACGACGGAGATCGCCTGCTGGTCTCGGCCCGGCACACGCACGCGATCTACGCCGTCGACCGCACGACCGGCGAGGTGCTGTGGCGGATGGGCGGCCGGAAGAGCGACGTCGCCGTGCCCGAGAAGGCGGCCTTCGCCTGGCAGCACGACGTGCGCGTGCAGGACGACGGCTCGATCACCTTGTTCGACAACCACTACTACTCGAGCAGCGACGGCGGCTCCTCTCGCGCGCTGCGTCTGCGGCTGGACGCGGACGAGTCGGCGGCGACTCTGGTGCAGGAGTACACGACGGGCGGCCATCTCGGCACGGCGATGGGGAGCGCCCAGGTGCTGCCGGGCGGGAACGTGCTCGTCGGCTGGGGCACGGACCCGGCGGTCACCGAGTTCACGGCGGCGGGCGAGCCCGTGTGGGAGGCGTCGCTCGGCGGGATCTCGTACCGGGCGGCGCGGGCGCCGTGGGCCGCGCATCCCGCCACCGCGCCGGATGTGGCCGCGGAGACCGAGGCGGGCGGCACGCGGGTCTACGC
>JAEWDJ010000239.1 GCA_023390155.1 Actinomycetes bacterium
TGGGCGGTCAGCCCGAACGGCCCGGGGAGGTCGCCGCTGCGGCCGCGCCCGCGGAGGTCCGGGGCGATCAGCCGGGTGGCCGGGAGGGCGGACGCGACGCGCGCCCAGGCGAGGTGGTTGGCCGTGATGCCGTGGATGCCGACGAGGGTCGGCAGGGGTGCCGGCGCCTCCGGGGCAGACACCTCCTCCGGCTCAGACACCTCCTCCGGCGCAGACCCCTCGTCCGGCGCAGACCCCTCCTCCGGCGCAGACACCTCCTCCGGCTCCCACATCCCTCCGGCGAGCTCGCCGCCCGGCACTGGCGCCGTCCAGGAGCGGGGCGCGCGGTGCGCGCGGTGCGCGCTGTGTCCGCTCACCGGGCGCTCCAGCCGCCGTCCATCGTGTAGCTGGCGCCCGTGACCATCCGCGCCTCCGCGCCGGCCAGCCAGAGCGCGAGGCTCGCGACCTCGGCCGGCTCCACCAGCTGCTTGATCGCCGACTCGGTCAGCATGACCTTCTCGACCACCTCCGCCTCCGGGATGCCGTGCAGCCGCGCCTGGTCGGCGATCTGCTTCTCCACCAGCGGTGTGCGCACGTACCCGGGGTTGATGCAGTTGGAGGTCACGCCGTGCGGTCCGCCCTCCAGCGCGGTCACCTTCGACAGGCCCTCCAGGCCGTGCTTCGCGGCTACGTACGCCGACTTGTACTCCGACGCGCGCAGACCGTGCACGCTCGAGATGTTGATGACGCGGCCGAACCCGCGCTCGTACATCCCGGGCAGCGCGGCGCGCACGAGCAGGAACGGTGCCTCGAGCATGATCGTCAGCAGCAGCCGGAACCGCTCCGGCTCGAACTCCTCGATCGGGCGCACGTGCTGGATGCCCGCGTTGTTGACCAGGATGTCCACGTCGAGTCGCAGGTCGCCGAGCGTCTCCGTCTGCGAGAGGTCGACCTCCCACGCGTCTCCGCCGAGCCGGGCGGCGACCTCGCGCGCCGCCTCGCCGTTCAGATCGGCGATCGTGACGTGGGCGCCGGCCGCCGCGAACGCCTCCGCGCACGCCAGGCCGATGCCGCTGGCGCCCCCGGTGACGAGGGCCTTGCGGCCCGAGAGATCGGTCACGACGCTCCTCGCTTTCCCCTTCCGCGCACTCTAACGCCGCGCGCCCGGCCCCCGGAAGGGACGCGGACCGGGTGGGCCGGGGCGCTCAGGGGTAGCGGAGGCCGATCCGCTCTCGGATGTCGTCCATCGTCCCCATGATCGCGACCGACTGCGACAGCGGCAGCCGCGGGTCCTCGCCGCCGCCCGCGGCGATGAGCCGCTCGATCGCCTGCGCCTGGTACTGCATCCCCCGCCCGGTGACGGCGGCCTCGAACCGCTCGACCTCGCGGCTCTGGGAGTCGAGCACCCGGAAGGCGACCGGCGTGAAGAAGAACTCGTCGAACTCGATCCGCCCGTCCGTGCCGATCACGGTCGCGATGTTGCTGCCGCGCGCGTCCAGCTCGGTCGTGAGCACGGCCTGCGACCCGCTCTCGTAGGAGAGGAGGATGGCGGTCTGCCGGTCCACGCCGGTCGCCGTGGGCGTCGAGATCGCCTGCACGCCGGAGGGCGCGCCGAGCACATCCCACGCGAACGACACGGGGTAGATGCCGAGGTCGAGCAGCGCGCCGCCGCCGAGCGCCGGGTCGAGCATCCGGCCGGTGGGATCGGCGCTCGCCTTCTGCGAGTGGTGCGCGATCACCGCGCGCACCTCGCCGATCGTGCCGTCGCTGATCACCTCGTGCATTCGCTGCATGTGCGGAAGCCAGCGCGTCCACATCGCCTCGAGCGCCACGAGACCACCCGTCAGCGCCGCCTCCCGGATGGCCTCCGCCTCCGCGCGGTCCATCGTGAACGGCTTCTCGACCAGCACGTGCTTGCCGGCGGCCAGCGCCAGCAGCGCATTGGGGGCGTGCTGCGGGTGCGGCGTCGCGACGTACACGACGTCGATGTCGGGATCGGCGACGAGCTCCTCGTAGCTGCCGTGCGAGCGCGGGATGCCGTGCGCCGCCGCGAACCGCGCCGCCGACTCCGGCGTGCGCGAGCCCACCGCGCCGACCGTGTGGCCGTGCAGCGTCAGGTCGGCGGTCATGGCGGCGGCGATGCCGCCCGTGCCGAGGATTCCCCAGGTGGTCATTCGTGTCCTCTCGAGCGTCGCTGGTCCCGGCCATGCTATCGGCGGCGGCGAGAGCCCCTGTTCTCCTTCTGTCCCGCGCCCTCCCGTCTCCCTAAGATCGGAGTGATTCCGGGCCCGTGTCGATCCGCGGCGCCGCCGTTCGACCTCGGGGTGAAGGCGCGAAGGCCTTCCAGACACAAGGAGCACACGATGGCCAAGTACATGCTGATCATGCGGTCGACCGGGGACATGTTCGCGAAGTTCGCCGACATCGATTTCAACGACCTCCTGGAGGCGATGGGACGCTTCAACGACGAGCTGATCCGAGCGGGCGTGCTGCTCGCCGCCGAGGGCCTCGACCCCGCGCCGGGCATCGTCGTCGACTTCACGGGAGAGGCGCCGGTCGTCACCGACGGCCCGTACGGCGAGACGAAGGAGCTGTTCAACGGCTACTACATCCTCGACGTCGCCTCCGCCGAGGAGGCCGCGGAGTGGGCGAAGCGGATGCCGTACACCGACGGCACGAAGATCGAGATCCGCCGCGTGACGACGATCGACGAGTTCCCCCAGGACAACGAGTGGATCATCCTGGAGCGCGAGTGGCGCGAGTCGACCGGGCAGCTCTGAGCGCCGGGGCGGCGCGGGTCGGTTCGCCCGGTGAGTGAGGCGCGGCGCGCCGTCGAGGCGGTCTGGCGGATGGAGTCCGCCCGGATCGTCGGCGCGCTCGCCCGCTACACCGGCGATTTCGCGCTGGCCGAGGATGTGGCGCAGGAGGCGCTCGCCGAGGCGCTGGTGGGCTGGGAGACGGGCGGCGTGCCCGCCCAGCCCGTCGGCTGGCTGCTGGCGGTGGGGCGCAGGCGCGCGATCGACGCGTTCCGGCGCCGGTCGGGCCGGGACGAGCGGTATGCGCTGCTGGCCCGGGATCTCGACGAGGAGGCGCCGGGCGCGGACGCGCTCTTCGATCCGGATGCGATCGACGACGACGTGCTGGCCCTCATGTTCACGGCGTGCCATCCCGTGCTCTCCAAGGAGGCGCGGATCGCGCTGACGCTGCGGGTGGTCGGCGGGCTCACGACGGAGGAGATCGCGCGGGCGTTCTTCGTGCCGGTCGCGACCGTGCAGGCGCGGATCACCCGGCGAAGAAGACGATCGCGGCGGCGCGCATCCCGTTCGCGGTGCCCGACGCGCAGGAGCGGCGGGAGCGGCTGGGCTCGGTGCTCAGTGTCGTCTACCTGATCTTCACGGAAGGGTCCTCGGCCACCGGAGGCGACGAGTGGATGCGCACCGAGCTCGCCGCCGAGGCCGTGCGGCTCGCGCGCGTTCTGACGCGGCTGGCGCCTGATCCCGAGGTGTACGGCCTGCTCGCGCTGCTGGAGGTGACGGCGGCCCGGTTCCCCGCGTGGCTCGACGCGGCGGGGCGGCCCGTGCTGCTGGAGGCGCAGGACCGGCGGCGCTGGGATCGCTCCGCGATCCGC
>JAEWDJ010000256.1 GCA_023390155.1 Actinomycetes bacterium
GTCTACGAGGCGGCGGCGGCCGCGCCGCTGCCCGTGCTGCAGCGCATCCACGGCGACCTGCACCTCGGCCAGGTGCTGCACGCGGCGGACCGGGGCTGGCAGTTCATCGACTTCGAGGGCGAGCCGCTCCGGCCGCTCGCCGAGCGCAGCCTGCCGGACGCGACGATGCGCGATGTCGCCGGGATGCTCCGCTCCTTCGACTACGTGGCCGGCTCGCTCGCGCAGCGGCAGCCGCCGGTGGACGTCGCCGACTGGGCCGCCCGCGCCCGTGAGGCCTACCTCGACGGGTACGCGTCGGTGGCGGGCGCCGAGCTCGAGGAGCATCACGCGCTGCTCGACGCCTTCGAGCTCGACAAGGCGGTGTACGAGATCGCCTACGAGGCCCGGCACCGGCCCGCGTGGATCCCGATCCCGTTCGGCGCCGTCGAGCGGCTGCTCGCCGCGCGCGTGTAGCGGCTCAGGCCTCCGCCACCCGCGGCAGGTGCTTCGTGTAGGAGGCGAGGAGCGCGACGGCGGAGAGCGCGGCCAGCACGATGAGCGCGAGGAACAGCCCGACCGTCGACAGCGGCGGGGTGAGCGCCGCCATGATCGTCGGGACGAGGAACCCGGCGTACGCCACGGCGTAGAAGACGCCCGTGAGCCCGGCGAGGTCGCGCGGGGACGCGATCCGCTGCACCTCCAGCAGCCCCGAGACGAGGGCGATGCCCATCCCGGCGCCCAGGACCACCGCCGCCACCACACCCAGGGCGAGCGAGCGCGAGACCACGGCCCCCGTCAGCACCACCAGCCCGGCGCCGATGGTCGCGAGGGCGGCGACCAGTCCGCGCGCGCTCGAGACGGAGTGCAGCCGCTTGGCCACCGGCTGCACCAGGGAGGCCACCCCGAGCGCGATCACGGTGAGCACGGTCGCGTAGGCGAGCCCCCAGTCGCGGGTCTGCTCGCTGAGGAGGACGGGGAGGTAGCCGTAGGCGAGCGCCGCCGCCGCGAAGATCCACGGCGCCGCCACCAGCACCACCCGGCGGAACCGCTTGTGCCCGGCGGCCGGGATGCGCAGCTGCTCGCGCAGCGGCCCGCGCTCGCCGCCGGTCGTCGCCGTTTCGGGGATCCGCAGCACGATCCAGGCGAGCGGCAGGGTGAGCGCGATGTGGACGACGAACGGCAGCTCCTCGCCGAACGCGGTGAACTGTGCGATCCCGCCCGCGACGAGCGCGCCGGCCGCCGAGCCGAGCGTGAAGGCGAGGGAGGCGCGGCGCGCTCCCGCAGCACCGTCCACCCCGGGCTCGAACCGGGGCGACGAGACCTCCTTCATCCAGCTGGTGCCGACGGCCGTGGCGATGCCCACCGTGACCCCGGAGAGCAGCCGGCCGACGTAGATCGGCGCCGGCCCGAGCGCGCCGAGTGCCAGCGCCCCGCTCGCGAGCATCGCCGACACGACGCCGGCGAACATCAGCGGGCGGCGGCCGTGCCGGTCGGAGAGGGCCCCGGCCACCAGGAGCGCCGGCGCGAGGCCGAGCACGTACACCCCGAGGAACATGTTCACCGTGAGCTCGGAGTAGTGCTGCACGTCCTTGTACATGAGCAGCAGCGGGCTGAACTGGTTGCCGCACCACGAGCAGACGAACATCACCGCGAAGACGGCGCGCCAGGGGGCGGCGCGACCCGGCCGGCTCACAGCGCGCCCTGGTTGCGGGCGATGTGGGTGCGCAGGAGCGCGGGATAGTCGCCGCCGCTGCGGAGCGCCTCGAGCAGCGCCTCGTGGTCGGCGAGGGAGTCGCCGAGCGTGTCCGGCCTCACCCGGAACAGCTGGTGCCGGATGCGCTGTTGACGGTCGCGCAGCAGCCCGTAGAAGTGCCCGGCGAGGTCGTTGCCCGACGCGTCGACGACGGCCGCGTGGAACCACTGGTCGGCCTCCACGAACCGCTCGACGTCGCCCTCCGCGATGGAAGCCCGCTGCTCCGCGAGGGCTTCCTCCAGGGCGCTGCGCAGCGCGGCGTCCGCGCCGCCGCACTCGCGCACGCGGGCGGCCGCGGTGGCCTCGATGGCCTCCCGCAGCTCCAGCACGTTCTGGGCCTCGCGCGGCGACATGGGCACGACGACGGCGCCCCGCCGCGGCTCCAGCGCCAGCAGGCCCTCGGCCGCCAAGCGCAGGAACGCCTCGTGCACCGGCGTCCGGCTCACGCCGATCTCCGCGCCCAGCTGGGCCTCGCTGAGCAGCGCCCCGCCCGGCGCCTCGCCCGAAAGGATGAGGCGTTTGGTGTGCGTGTAGGCGTGCTCGGCGGCGGGGATCATGGAACCAGTCTACGCCTTGCATGCAAGCTTGCGTGCAAGACTGCGTCCCATCATGCGTCACGCGTCGCGCGTCGCCGACCCGCGCCGGGCCCCGAGCCGCGGAGCCCTGACGTTGCCCCCGCCCGAGCCCCGCGTGGGCGGGTACTTTCGAAGCCCATGCCCGCCGTGGCCGGATTGTCCCGCTCCGCCGCCGCGGCGGGAAGGTAGAACCCGCGGTCTAGGCCAGGGTCACGCGGTGGCCGTCGCCCCCACCCGGTACTTCGCCGCCCGGTGCGTATCCGCGACGCGGTCGCCGGCGCCGTGCAGCTTGTTGCGCAGCGTCCCCGGCGCGTAGCCGGTGGGGTAGGCGCCGCGCTTCTGCAGCTCCGGGACGACGAACTCGACGATGTCCTCGAAGGTGCCGGGGGTGATGGCGTAGGCGAGGTTGAAGCCGTCCACGTCCGTCTCCTCCACCCACTCCTGCAGCTGGTCGGCGATCTCGGCGCCCGAGCCCACGATGTAGGGGCCGAGGCCGCCGATGGCGCCGTTGCGGCCGATGTCGCGCACGGTCCACTCACCGCCCTCCTCGTTCGGGCGCTGGAAGTTCGCGACCGCCGACTGGATGGCGTTGCTCTCGACGTTGCCGATGGGCTCGTCGAGGTCGTACTTCGACAGGTCGACGCCCATCCAGCCCGACATGAAGACCAGCGCGCCCTCGTCGCTCGTGTACTGGAGGAAGTCCTGGAACTTCGCCTGCGCCTTCTCGGGCGTCTCGTCGGTGATGATCGTCAGGAGCGTGTAGATGCGGGCCGAGTAGCGGTCGCGGCCGGCCGCCTCCAGCGCGTCGCGGAGCTTCGCGACGGTCGCCTTCAGGCCCTCCTTGGTGGAGGCGGCGACGAAGATCGCCTCCGCGTTCTCGGCCGCGAAGCCGATGCCGCGCTTCGAGGCTCCGGCCTGGTAGATGACCGGCGTGCGCTGCGGGCTCGGCTCGGAGAGGTGGATGCCCGGCACGGTGAAGTGCTTGCCGGCGTGGCCGATCTCGTGCACCTTCGCCGGGTCGGTGAACACGCCCGCGTCGCGGTCGCGCACGACGGCGTCGTCCTCCCACGACCCCTCCCACAGCTTGTAGAGCACCTCGAGGTACTCGTCGGCGTGGTCGTAGCGGTCGTCGTGCTCGCGCTGGTCGTCGTGGCCCATGTTGCGTGCCGCCGACGGCAAGTAGCCGGTGACGACGTTCCAGCCGATGCGGCCGTTCGTCAGGTGGTCGAGCGTCGACATCCGCCGGGCGAACGGGTACGGGTGCTCGTAGGCGGTGCCCGCGGTGATCCCGAAGCCCAAGTTCTCGGTCACCAGCGCCATCGCCGACACGAGGAGGATCGGGTCGTTCACGGGCACCTGCGCGCCGTGGCGGATGGCGGCCTCGTTGTCGCCGCCGTACACGTCGTAGGTGCCGAGCACGTCGGCGATGAATATCCCGTCGAAGCGGCCGCGCTCCAGCAGCTTCGCCAGCTCGGTCCAGTACGTGAGGTCCTTGTAGCGCCACGCCTGGTCCTCGGGGTGACGCCACATCCCGGAGGCCTGGTGGGCGACGCAGTTCATGTCGAAGGCGTTGAAGCGGATCTGACGAGTCATGCGCTCCAGGATGCGCGAAGCCGCCGCCGTGCGCACCCCCGCCGTCACCGTGCGTAACGTGCGCTTGCCCGGCGACGGTGCGCGCCTCAGCGACCCAGGAAGCGGGGCGTCCGCTTCTGCTGGAAGGCGGCGAATCCCTCCCGGTAGTCGGCGGTGTCGCGCAGCGCCGCCT
>JAEWDJ010000320.1 GCA_023390155.1 Actinomycetes bacterium
GGGGGGGGGGCCGCGGGGGTCACTGCGGGTCAGGACGCGTCTCGCACGCGTTTCGCGGTCGCGCGCACCTCGTCCATCACGCCCTCGGGGGTCTGCTGACCGCCGAGGAGCATCTGGGTCTGCGACAGGTACGACGACACGATCTGCGGGTCGTACGCGTTGTCCAGCCACGGGGTCATCGACGACGCCGACACGATCTGGTCGGCGATCGACTTGAGGATCTCCGGAGCGGTCGAGTCGGCGACGGCCCCCTTCACCGCACTGAGCTCACCCGTCTTCTCGGTGAACGCCGTGCCGTTGGCCTTGTTGAGCATGAAGTCCAGGAAGCGCAGCGCCTCCGTGGGGTGCTTCGTCTTGGCCGAGACGGCGAAGCCCTCGGGGGCGCCGGTCAGCTGCTTCGGGTCGCCGTCGCCGCCCGCGACGGACGGGAAGTTGAACGTGCCGTACGGGAAGGCGACGTCGGAGAAGTAGCTCACCTCCGACCCCTGCAGGTACATGATCGGCGCGTCGCCCGCGATCCACGCGTTGCGCGCGGCTTCGTGACCGATGGCGGTCATGTCGGCGTTCATGTACTTCGTGAGCTGCCTGAACCGCTCGAGCGCCGTGGTGTATCCGGCGTTCTGGAAGGTCCCCTTCGCCGGGTCCTGGTCGGCGTCGAACACCTTCTGCGGGAGGACGCGCTGGTTGAGCGTCCCCACGTAGTGCGCGATGGTCCACTGCTCCTTGGCGCCGAACTCGATCGGCGTCGTCCCCGACTTCTTGATGGTGTCGAGCACCGTCAGGAACTCGTCCCACGTCGTCGGCGGCTGGAGCCCGAGGTCGGCGAAGACATCCTTGTTGTAGAAGAACAGCTTCGCCTGCATGTCGACGGGAAGCGCGTACTGGCCGCCGTCGACCTCGAACGGCGTCAGCTGGCTGGGGTAGAAGCGGTCCCGGATCTCGGGGTTCTCCTTCAGCCAGGAGTCGAGGTTCATGATGTCGCCGGCCTGGACCAGCTCCTCGAGGAACGAGCCGCTCCACGAGAACAGGACGTCGGGTGCGTCGGACGAGCCGGCGACCACCTTGACCTTGTCCTTGTAGGCGTCGTTCAACACGTTCTCGGTCTTGACCTTGATGTCCGGGTTCTGCTTCTCGAACTCGGCGACCAGCTCCGTGAAGTACGTGTGCTTCGGCTCGTTGGGCCACCGGTGGAAGAACTCGATCGTGACGGGCTGGTCTTTCTCGCTCCCGCTCGCGCTGCACGCGACGAGGGGGGTGAGGAGCGCGGCGGCGGCGACGGCGACGACGGCGCGACGGAGGGACACTCGCATGGTGGTGCTCCTTTCGGTGATCAGTACTCCATGCGCCACATGTAGCGACGCACGCTCAGGGGGTGACCGCGGTGGTCCGCGAGGGCGTCCGCGTAGGCGCGGAGCACCACGTTGAAGACGAGGTGCGCGACGATGCCGCGGAGCGACTCGTCGACCACCTCGAGCCCGAACTCCTGGGCGTCGATGACGAGCGCGCGGTCGGAGTGGGCGGTCAGGAAGTCGACGGCGCGCTGCTCGACGCCCCGGGTCTCGTCGAGGCCGACGAGCGCGATGAACGGCACGTCGCGGTCGGTGACCTCGAACGGCCCGTGGAAGTACTCGCCGGCGTGGATGGCCGCCGAGTGGATCCACTGCATCTCCTGCAGCAGGCAGATGGCGAAGGAGTAGGCGCTGCCGTAGTTGGAGCCGGAGGCCATCGTGTAGATGAGCGGCTCGTGCTTGTAGTCGGCGCCGTAGCGGTCGGCGGGCTCGCGGTGCGCCTCGCGCGCGGCGGAGACGAGGGCGGGCAGGTGACGGATCGCCTCGTCGACCTTCTCGCCGACGCCCAGACCCTCGCGCTCGTCGAGCAGGCCGGCGAGCAGGCGGAGGAGGAGCGCGGGGGCGACGTGGCTCTCGCTCTTCTCCGGGCCGTGCTGGTAGGGGATGACGAGCTCGGAGGCCTGCGCGAGCGGCGACGCCGGGTCGTTCGTGAAGCTGATGGTCAGCGCCCCCGCGGTGCGCGCGTGCTCGGCGGCGGCGACGGTCTCCGGAGTCGTGCCGGAGTGCGAGCAGAGCACGACGACGCTCTGCTCGCCGACGAGGCGGGAGGAGCGCGAGGTGAACTCGGCGGCGTTGACGGCGTGGGCCTCCAGGCGACCGGCGCGCGTGTCGAGGAAGTACTGGCCCGGGAGCATCACGGCGTAGGAGCCGCCGCAGGCGGTGAGGATCACGTTCGACACGGCCGTGCGCGCGGCGATGGCCTCGCGAGCGGCCGTGAGCTGGCTCTCGATGGTGTCGATGTCGGTGGACAGGACAGCGGTACTCATGGGTTCCTTTCGTCAGACGCCCAAGTTGTTATAGGACGTCATAGTACGAATGAACGTAGAGCACCGACGGGAGGGAGCGCAAGAGGTGTGCACGAATCAGCCGGGAACGCGCGGGGCGAGTAGGGTGGCGGCGTCCGTCCCGAGAGGAGGCTCCGCGTGCCCGCCAACCGTCTCGCGGCGATGCCCTTCGCCCGCATCCACCCGCTCTACGTCGCCAAGGTCGAGCGCAAGGGCCGCGACGCCGCCGACGTCGACCGCGTCACGCGCTGGCTGACCGGCTACGACGAGGCCGGGCTGCAGCGGGCCATCGACGACGGGGTCACGCTGGAGCGGTTCTTCGCGGAGGCGCCCGCCATGAACCCCGACGCCTCGCTCATCACGGGCGTCATCTGCGGCGTGCGGGTCGAGGAGATCGAGGACCCGCTCCTGCAGCGCATCCGCTACCTGGACAAGCTGGTCGACGAGGTCGCACGGGGCAAGAAGATGGAGTCGATCCTGCGGTCGTCCGCCGCGGGAGCCTGAGCGCGCCCGGGCACGGAACCGGGGTCAGGGGAGCAGGATCACCTTGCCGCCCGCGTGGCCGCCCTCGACGAACCGCGCCGCGTCGGCGGCCTCGGCGAGGGGGAACGTGCGGGCGATGTCGACCTCGAACTCCCCGCGGTCGAGGAGGTCGAGCACCAGCGCGTACGCGTCGTCGCGCAGCGCCTCCTCCTCCGGGCTGAGCGGGTCCGGGCTGCCGCCCAGCCAGCCGCGGATGCCCAGTTCGGCCGCGCGAGCTCCCACCACGATGGTGCCGATCCGCGAGCGGTCGTCGACCAGCGCGAACGAGGTCTCCAGCGCCTCGTCGGTGCCGACCGCGTCGAGGATGCGGTCGTAGCCCTGGGGGGCGGCTGCGCGCAGCCGGTCGAGCAGCCCGTCGCCGTACGCGACCGGCAGGGCGCCGAGCTCGCGC
>JAEWDJ010000361.1 GCA_023390155.1 Actinomycetes bacterium
GGCCGTGGAGGAGCGCATGTTGGTGAGCTTCTTCTCCTTGGTGATGTTCACGTCCATGTCGTCGGCGCGCGAGTTCTCGCCGATGACCATGCCCTCGTAGACCTCCTCGGTGGGGTTCACGAAGAAGCTCATGCGCTCCTGGAGCGCGATGATGGCGAACGGGGTGACCACGCCCGCGCGGTCGGCCACGATGGAGCCGTTGCTGCGGGTGACGATGGAGCCGGCCCACTCGTCGTAGCCGTGCGCGATCGCGTTGGCGATGCCGGTGCCGCGGGTGGTGGTCATGAACTCGGTGCGGAAGCCGATCAGACCGCGCGAGGGGACGATGAACTCCATGCGGACCCAGCCGGTGCCGTGGTTCGTCATGTTCTCCATGCGGCCCTTGCGCGCCGCCAGGAGCTGCGTGATCGCACCGAGGTACTCCTCCGGAGCGTCGATGGTGAGGTGCTCGTACGGCTCGTGCGTCTTGCCGTCGACCTTCTTGGTGACCACCTGCGGCTTGCCCACGGTGAGCTCGTAGCCCTCGCGGCGCATCTGCTCGACCAGGATGGCCAGCGCCAGCTCGCCGCGGCCCTGCACCTCCCAGGCGTCCGGACGGCCGATGTCGAGAACACGCAGCGACACGTTGCCGATGAGCTCGCGGTCGAGGCGGTCCTTCACCATGCGGGCGGTCAGCTTGTGACCCTTGATCTTGCCGACCAGCGGCGACGTGTTGGTGCCGATGGTCATGGAGATCGCGGGCTCGTCGACGTGGATCGCCGGAAGCGGGCGCACGTGGTCGGGGTCGGCGTGGGTGTCGCCTATCATGATGTCGGCTAAGCCGGCGACGGCGACGATGTCGCCGGGGCCCGCGGACTCGGCCGGGTAGCGGTCGAGCGCCTTCGTCATGAGCAGCTCCGTGACGCGCACGTTGTGCACGTCGCCGTCGTGGCGCACCCAGGCGACGGTCTGGCCCTTCTTGAGCGTGCCGTTGAAGATGCGCAGCAGGGCGAGGCGACCGAGGAACGGCGAGGCGTCGAGGTTGGTGACGTGCGCCTGCAGCGGGGCCTCGGGGTCGTAGCTCGGGGCCGGGATGTGCTCCAGGATCGCCTCGAACAGCGGCTCGAGGTCGTCGTTGTCGGGCAGCTCGCCGTTGGCGGGCTGGTTGCGGCTCGCGGCGCCGGCACGGCCGGACGCGTAGACGACCGGGACGTCGAGGATGGCGTCGAGGTCGAGGTCGGGCACGTCGTCCGCCAGGTCGCTCGCGAGGCCGAGGAGCAGGTCCTGGCTCTCGCCGACGACCTCCTCGATGCGGGCGTCGCCGCGGTCGGTCTTGTTGACCGCGAGGATGACGGGGAGCTTCGCCTCCAGCGCCTTGCGGAGCACGAACCGCGTCTGCGGCAGCGGGCCCTCACTCGAGTCGACCAGGAGCACGACGCCGTCGACCATCGAGAGGCCGCGCTCGACCTCACCGCCGAAGTCGGCGTGGCCGGGGGTGTCAATCACGTTGATCGTGATCGGGCCGTTCGTGGCGTGCTTGCCATTGTAGGAGATCGCCGTGTTCTTGGCGAGGATCGTGATGCCCTTCTCACGCTCCAGCTCGTTGGAGTCCATCGCACGCTCTTCCACGTGCTCGTGGTCGCCGAACGAGTTGGTCTGGCGCAGCATGGCATCGACCAGCGTGGTCTTGCCGTGGTCGACGTGGGCCACGATCGCGACGTTGCGCAGATCGTCGCGGTGGGCGACGGCGTTCTCGGACATGCGTGAAGGCTCGACTCTCGTCAGGAGGTTTTCGGGGAACGGTCCATTCTATCCCCTCCCGACAGCACGGAACGCCGCGTCCGCCCTGGGCGGATACGGCGTTCCGTGACGTTTCGGTGGCCGGGAGGTTACAACCCCTGCGCGACCGGCGGCTCCGGCTCCTGCGGGAGACCCTCGTTGGCCGGCACGACCTCGTCGGATCCGGCGGCCAGGAGCTCCAGGCGCAGGGTGCGGCGGGCGCGCTGCTGCTCCGGGTCCGGGAGGGGAACCGCGGCGAGGAGGCGCTGGGTGTAGGCCTCCTTCGGGTAGCGGAGGATCTCGTCGCGCGTGCCGACCTCGACCAGGCTGCCGTGGTGCATCACCGCGATGCGGTCGGCGAGCACGTCGATGACGGCGAGGTCGTGCGTGATGAAGAGGCAGGCGAAGTTCATCTCGCGCTGCAGCTGCTGCATCAGCTCGAGCACGCGGGCCTGCACGGAGACGTCGAGCGCGCTGGTCGGCTCGTCCGCGATGAGGACCTGCGGCTTCAGCGACAGGGCGCGGGCGATGCCGACGCGCTGCTTCTGGCCTCCGGAGAGCTCGTGCGGGAAGCGGCTGCGGTAGGCGCGCGGCAGCTCGACGCTGTCGAGGAGGCGGTCGACCTCCTTGGCGAGCTCGGCGCCCTTCAGGCCCTTCGCCAGCCGCAGCGGCTCGCCGATGGAGTCGGCGATCTGGAGGCGCGGGTTCAGCGACGACGACGGGTCCTGGAACACGATGCCGACGTTGCGGTGCAGCTTGCGGATCTCGTCGCGGTTCGCGTTGCTGATGTCCTGCCCGGCGACGACCAGCTTTCCCGAGTGGATCGGCAGGAGGCCGATGGCCGCCCGGCCCAGGGTGGTCTTACCGGAGCCCGACTCGCCCACCAGGCCGACGACCTCGCCCTGGTGGATGGTGAGGTCGATGTCGGTCGCCGCGCGGAAGGCCGGGACGCGACCGTGCTTCGGGTACTCGATGGCGACCTTCTGGAAGTCGACCACGACCGGCCGCTTGTCCATCTCGGCCTTCTCGTGCTCGGCGGCGGCGATCCGCTCGTTGGCGCGGATGCGCTCGGCGAACGCGGCGTCGGGGCTCTCGGTGCCCGCGGCGAGGGCGGCGGTGGTGTCGATCTCCTCGTCTTCGCGCTGGCCGAGGTGCGGGACGGCGTCCAGCAGGGCGACGGTGTAGGGGTGCTGCGGAGCGGCGAACACGTCCGCCACCGTTCCGGCCTCGACGATGTCGCCCTTGCGCATGACGACGATGTTGTCGGCCAGGTCGGCGACGACGCCCATGTCGTGCGTGATGAGCAGGATGGCGCTGTCGAGCCGGTCGCGGAGGCTGCGGAGCAGCTCCAGGATCTCGGCCTGCACCGTCACGTCGAGCGCGGTCGTCGGCTCGTCGGCGATGAGGAGCTTCGGGTCGCACGAGATCGACTGGGCGATCATGGCGCGCTGCCGCTGGCCACCGGAGAGCTGGTGCGGGTACGAGTTGAACGCCTTCACGGGGTCGGGCAGCTCGACCATGTCGAGCAGTTCGAGCGCGCGCTCCTTAGCCTCGTGCGGCGACATCCCGAAGTGGATGCGCAGCGTCTCGACGATCTGGAAGCCCACGGTATACACGGGGTTCAGCGCCGTCATCGGCTCCTGGAAGATCACGGCGACCTGGCGGCCGCGCACCCGGCGCATCTGCGGCTGGCTGAGGCCGGTGAGCTCGCGCCCCTCCAGCTTGATCGAGCCGCGCACGCGCGAGTTCTTCGGCAGGAGGTCGAGGATCGCCATCGAGCTCGCGCTCTTGCCGGAGCCGGACTCGCCCACGATCGCGAGCACCTCGCCCGCCTTGATCGAGTAGTTGAGCTTCTTGGCCGCGGGCACCCAGACGCCGTCGACGCCGAAGTCGACGGAGAGGTCGGCGACCTCCAGGACGGGGGCGCCGGTCACGACGCCGGCCTGACCGGTGGTGGTGTCGGTCATGATTCGTGGTTCCTTTCGGGGGCGGTCGGCGTCGGGATGCCGTGTGGGCGGGATGAGAGCATGGAGCCATGCCCTACGTCCCCTCCCCCGACCGCGAGGTTTTCGTCTCCCGGTTCAACCGGGTCCTTGCCGTCCTGATCTGGGTGGCGGCGGCCGCCCTCAGCGTCGGACTGCTGCTGAGCGTGCACGACGCGCGCCTGCTCTACATCGTGCCGGGGGCGCTGTTCGCGCTGGTCGGCTGGGCGATGCTGTGGCGTCCGCTCTTCGTCGTGGACCGCGACGGCCTGACCGTCGTCAACGTGACGCGGACCGTGCGCATCCCCTGGGACGCGCTCATCCACGTCGACACGAAGTACGCCCTGACGCTCTACACGCCCGGGAAGAAGATCCCGGTGTGGTCCGCGCCCGCGCCCGGCACCAGCCGGACCCTCCGCGCCACACGCAACGAGACCCGCGGTCGCGTGGGCGCGCCGCACGTCGAGGCGAGCGTCCGGCGCCCCGGCGACCTGCTGTCGAC
>JAEWDJ010000423.1 GCA_023390155.1 Actinomycetes bacterium
GCCGCGGGTGCGGATCTCCTTGGTGACCTTCTTGAGGCGCTCCTCGAAGTCACCGCGGTAGCGGGAGCCGGCGATGAGCGAGCCGAGGTCGAGCGTGTAGAGCTGCTTGTCCTTCAGCGTCTCGGGCACGTCGCCGCGCACGATCGCCTGCGCCAGGCCCTCGACGACGGCGGTCTTGCCGACGCCGGGCTCGCCGATGAGGACGGGGTTGTTCTTGGAGCGGCGCGACAGGATCTGCATGACGCGCTCGATCTCCTTCTCGCGCCCGATCACCGGGTCGAGCTTGTTGTCGCGAGCGGCCTGCGTGAGGTTGCGGCCGAACTGGTCGAGGATCTGGCTACCGGCCTGCGCGGTGGTCTGATCGTTGCCTCCGACCTGGACCTGCTCCTTGCCCTGGTAGCCGGAGAGGAGCTGGATGACCTGCTGACGCACGCGGTTGAGGTCGGCGCCCAGCTTGACGAGCACCTGGGCGGCGACGCCCTCGCCCTCGCGGATGAGGCCGAGGAGGATGTGCTCCGTGCCGATGTAGTTGTGGCCGAGCTGCAGGGCCTCGCGGAGGCTGAGCTCGAGCACCTTCTTGGCGCGCGGGGTGAACGGGATGTGCCCGGTCGGCTGCTGCTGGCCCTGGCCGATGATGTCCTGGACCTGCTCGCGGACCGCGTCCAGCGAGATGCCGAGCGACTCGAGCGCCTTAGCGGCGACACCCTCACCCTCGTGGATCAGGCCGAGCAGGATGTGCTCGGTGCCGATGTAGTTGTGGTTGAGCATCTTGGCCTCTTCTTGGGCCAGGACGACGACGCGACGGGCGCGGTCGGTGAATCTCTCGAACATGTCTACTCCTCGCGACACCGTTGCAGGGTCGGCGCCGATGTAAAGAGAGTAACCACCGCACCCTGGCATCCGGGGCCCTGTTCGCCGTGGGCGTGACCGGGGTTGCGCTCGTCCGCGGGATGTGCGAACTTAACGAAAGTCGATATTAACGAGATTCGATATGGAGTTGAGAGAATGAGCATCGTCCAGCAGGTCCGGCCGTCGACGGGTGATCGGGCGTCCATCGTCGCGTTCATCGGGGCGGGCGTCGTGCTCGCGGCGTGGTCGGTGGTCGCGGCCGTCGCGGCGATCGTCGAGGCGGCAGGCAACCGCGATGTGCGGGTGCTGGCGGACTTCGCGGGGACGACCGCGCAGGCACCCATCGGGCCGGGCGGAGCGCTGCGCGAGGTCGAGCTGGCGAGCGCCTACGTCACCGCTCCCGCGCTCCCCGCCGCCTCCTTCGCCGCCCTCGTGGCCCGGGAGGCGCTGGGCGCGCTGACCACGGTGGGCATCCTCGTCTGCCTGGTCTGGCTGGCGGTCAACGTCCTGCGCGGCCGCATCTTCTCGCGCACCAACACGACGCTGGTCGCGGTCGCCTCCATCGGCGGCCTCGCCGCCTGGGGCGCCATCGGCCTCCTGAACACGATGGTCGCGAACGGGGCGATCGCGCGGATCAGCGACCGCGGCTTCGACAACCCCGTCATGTCCATCCCGCTGCAGCCCCTCCTCCTGCTCGCCTTCGCCGCCTCGATCGTCGCGACCGCCTTCACCGTCGGCGACCGGATGCGGCGCGACACCGAGGGCCTGGTCTGATGGGGGATGAGGAGTCGGGCGTCCACTGCCGGCTGGACGAGCTCCTCGCCGAGCGCGGGATGACCGTCGTACGACTCTCCGAGCTGGTCGGGGTGAGCGTCGTCAACCTCTCGGTGCTGAAGAACGACCGGGCGAAGGCGATCCGCTACTCCACCCTCGTCGCGATCTGCCGCGCCCTCGAGTGCGAGATCGGCGAACTGCTCGTGCTGGCGCCCGCCGCCGCGTGACCCGGGGCTAGCATCGGCGCCATGACCATCAGACTGGAGAACGTCGGCATCGCCGTGCGCGACATCGAGGCGACGATCGCCTTCTTCACCGACCTCGGCCTCACCGTCGCCGGCCGCGACACGGTCAGCGGCGAGTGGGCCGACACGGCGGTCGGACTCGACGGCAACCACGCGAAGATCGCCGTGCTGACGACGCCGGATGGCCAGGGTCAGCTCGAGCTCTTCGAGTATCTCCACCCCGAGGCCATCGAGACCGAGCCGACTCTCCCCAACGAGATCGGGATGCACCGGGTCGCCTTCTCGGTCGACGACATCGACGAGGCGCTCGCGATCGCGGCGACGCACGGCTGCCACCCGCTGCGCGGCGTCGCGAACTACCGGGACGTCTACAAGCTCAGCTACGTGCGCGGGCCGAGCGGCATCATCGTGATGTTCGCCCAGGACCTCACCCGCGGCTCCGGGGACTGACGGCTCAGCCCTGCAGGCCCGGGATGGTGAGCGTGCCGTCCGGGAGCAGGATGGTGACGTCTGAGGTGGTCGTGACGCCCTTCGGCGTGGCGAACACCGTGGTGTGCGGCACGTAGTCGCGCGTGCACACACCGCCCGGCGCCGGCGAGAGGGTCGCCTTCAGCTGATTGTCGCCCGCCACACTGATGGAGGCCACGGTCGGCGGGCAGGTCGAGCTGCCGTAGAGCACGATCCCGAACTGGCGGCCGTCGTCGAGCCAGGCCGCCCAGGAGGCGCCGCCCGCGCTGCTCGCCGGAGCCTCGACCCCCGCAGGCTCGCCCGAGTAGTCCTTCACCGGCTGCTGCTGCGTCTTCACGCCGCACCCGGCGAGCACGACCAGCACCAGCATCCCTCCGGCGAGGGAGGTCAGGGGGCGGGTCGCTGTCCGGGGCACGCGTCCATTCTAGGAACCGCCGCCGCCGGCCGCCCGCGAGCCGCCTAGGATGCCGCTATGAGCAACCTGGAACGGGACCCGGCCGAGCTTGTGGCGGTCGGCACGGCGCTGGCGGAGGCGGAGCCCGAGGCGCCGGCGGTCGCGGACTCCGTCGAGATCCTCGAGCCTCGGGACGTCCCGCTTGGCGGGCCGCGCGCGATGACCGTGCGCCGCACCCTCCCGCAGCGCCGCCGCTCCCTCATCGGCGGCTGGTGCTTCATCGACCACTACGGGCCGGACGACGTCGCCGCCACGGGCGGGATGCGCGTGCCGCCGCACCCGCACACCGGTCTGCAGACGGTGTCCTGGCTCTTCGAGGGCGAGGTCGAGCACCGCGACAGCGTGGGCAGCCACGCGCTGATCCGGCCGGGCGAGCTCAACCTCATGACGGCCGGGCACGGCATCAGCCATTCGGAGGTGTCGACGCCCGAGGCCCGGGTGCTGCACGGCGTCCAGCTCTGGGTGGCACTGCCCGAGGCCTCCCGGGACATCGCGCCGTTCTTCGAGCACCACGCGCCGGTCGCGACCACCCTCGGGGCGGCGACCGTTCGCGCCTTCGTCGGCTCGCTCGCCGGCAGCGGGACGGACGCTACGGTGTTCTCGCGCCTCGTCGGCGCCGAGATCACGGCGCCGGCGGGCACGACCGTGCGCATCCCTCTCGACACCGCGTTCGAGCACGGGCTGCTCGTCGACGCGGGCGACGTGACGGTGGCCGGAACGCCCGTTCCGCTGTCGCACCTCGGCTACCTCGCGCCAGGCCGCGACGAGCTGGAGGTCGTCGTCGGGGCGGAGGGACCCGCGCGCCTCGTGCTGCTCGGCGGCGAGCCGCTCGGCGAGCAGATCATGATGTGGTGGAACTTCATCGGCCGCAGCCACGACGACGTCGTCGCCGCGCGCGCCCGGTGGCAGGCCGAGGTGATCGCCGGCGAGGAGCCGCACGGCCGCTTCGGCACCGTCGAGGGCTACGACGGCAGCGCCCTCCCGGCGCCCGAGCTCCCCACGGTCCGCCTCCCCCCGCGCGGCTGACCGTCGCCACCCCGCCGAAGTTCACGTCGTTGCGCTCATCCGGGCGGTTTTGACCTCAACGACGTGAACTTCGGCGGGTAGAGGCGGGGCGGAGGCGGGCAGGGGGTGCACAGGCGGGGGCTGTACGATGGGCGCGTTATGAACGACATCATCGGCGGGATCGTGTGGTCGCTGGCGCCGACCGTGCTGGTCGGCCTCCTCTTCTGGGTGATCATGCGCAAGATCGTGCATGCCGACCGCACCGAGCGGAAGGCGTACGCCCGCATGGAGGCCGAGGAGCGCGCCCGCCGCGGCCTCGCCCCGAAGCCGTAGAACAGCCGCAGCCGTAGCCCTCGCCGCACGCCCTACTGCAGCGCCGAGGTCAGGCGCGCGAGGTTGTCGAGCACGGTCGAGCGCAGCGGCTGCTTCATCCACTCGTCGAGGGTGAGCTCGCGGCTGTCGCGGCGATAGCCGTCCTCGACCTTGCGCATCTCGTCGACGAACGAGCGGCCGCGCACCATCAGCGACACCTCCATGTTGAGCTGGAACGAGCGCATGTCCATGTTGCTCGACCCGATCACGGCGACGTCGTCGTCGATCGTGAAGTGCTTGGCGTGGAGGATGTAGGGCGCCTTGTACATCCAGATCCGCACGCCGGCCCGCAGCAGCGCCTCGTAGTACGAGCGCTGCGCGTGATAGACCAGCGCCTGGTCGCCGATCTCGGAGACGAACAGGTCCACGGCGATCCCGCGCTGGGTGGCCGTCGTGATGGCCGTCAGCATCGACTCGTCCGGGACGAAGTAGGGCGAGGTGATGACGATGCGCTCCTGCGCGTAGTACAGCAGCGCGAGGAAGAGCCGGAGGTTGTTCTCGCCGGCGAACCCAGGGCCGGAGGGCACGACCTGGGCGTCCAGCTCCTCCGGGTCGATCTCGTCGGTGATCGGCTCGGTCTCGCGGCGGAGGAGCTCGTCGGTCTCGCTGTACCAGTCGGTGATGAAGATGGCGTTGAGACCGGCGACGATCGGTCCCTCCAGCCGCACGATGAGCTCCTTCCACTTGAGCCCGCGGCGGATGTTGGACTTCTTGTTGTAGCTGCGGTCGATCACGTTCTGCGACCCCATGAAGGCGACGCGGCCGTCCACGATGAGCAGCTTGCGGTGGTTGCGCAGGTCGGGCCGCTGGTACTTGCCCTTGAAGGGCTGCACCGGCAGCATCAGCTGCCAGCGCGCGCCCATCTCGGTCAGGCGCGCGATGGTCGCCTTGTAGTCGGGGGTGCGCACCGAGGCGATGTGGTCGAGCAGGACGCGCACGGTGACGCCGCGCTGAACCGCATCGGCGAGGGCGTCGAAGAACGGCTTCGTCGTGTGGTCGAGCGTGAGGATGTAGAACTCGACGTGCACGTACCTCTTGGCCGCCTGGATCTCGGCCGTCATCGCGTCGAGCGAGCCCTGGTAGTCGCCGTTGAGGGAGGCGCGGTTGCCGCCCACGAGCGGCATCGCGCCCAGATTGCGGTTGAGCTGCACGACCGACTCGAGCCAGCTGGGCCACGGGTGGTCGCGCCGCACCCGCTCGATGCCCTCGGTGGACTCGATGATGAAGTTGTTGATCTCGATCTGCTTCTCACGCCGTTTCTTCGGAAGCTTGTAGCTTCCGATCAGCAGGAAGAACAGCACGCCGATGTACGGGATGAGGAAGATCGCGAGCAGCCACGCCGTGGCCGAGGTGGGCTTGCGATTGCGGGGCACGACGATGATCGCGATGACGCGGATGATGAAGTCGAGCAGCAGTGCGAGCACGACGATGGTGGTGGTGAGGAACCCGGCGTCCATCCCGTCCCTTCGGTCGCAGGCACGGCCGGATGCGGCGCCTACAGGGATACCGTAGCGAAGCCGCGCGACAATGAGACCCCACCACCCCGGAATGGAGCCCGCCACGCCTCCCGTCATCGACCTCCTGACCACCTGGTCGTTCGATCCCGCCGCCGCGGGGCTGCTGGT
>JAEWDJ010000428.1 GCA_023390155.1 Actinomycetes bacterium
CCGGATCACCCGGCGAGAGCGACCGCGCCGCGTTCACCGCCAGCCGCCGCATCGCGCTCACCACGAACCAGCGTCGGCCTCCCCCGCCACCACGCCGCGGGCTGCCGCCACCCGACAGCAGGCGGAAGCTGGTGATCGCGAGCCCCTCGGCCGTGACCAGGTGCCGTGGGCGGCCGGCGACCACGCCGCGCACCGTGAACAGTCCATCCATCCCGAGCTCCCCTCGATCGCGTCCGATCAGTACCGGACAGCGTCCAGCCTCGCCGAGCGGGCGAAGCCTCGAGCCCACCAGCCGGAATTCGTGGAGGAAGCGGCGCGCGCACCCTCCTGGGGAGAAAGCACGACACAGCGCCGCGGCTCCGCTCCGCACGGGCCGGCCGCCGTTACCATCGGCGCATGCAGTGGTGGAATGACTTCGTCGATTGGTTCTTCGCGCCGGCCACGCGGCCGGTCATCTTCTCCGGCGCGGTTCTCGCCGTCGCCGTCATCGTGTCCGGTCTGCTCGCCGCCTGGATCGCGCGCGGCGCCCTCAAGGGCCTGCTGTCGCGCTCCGACCGGCAGCAGAAGGCCTCCGCGATCGCCGCCCTGGTCGACGCGGCGACCGAGGCCTCCGTCTGGAACTCCCTCACCCCGGCCGAACAGGTGCTCTCCGACCGCGCCGTCGGCCAGGCCGACATCCTGGTGCGCCTCCTGCCCATCAAGGGCGCGGGCATCGCCGCGAACTGGGCGGGCCACCAGCTCGCCGAGATGAAGCGGGCGTCGGCCACGTTCGGCTACCAGCTCGACCCGGCCGTCGCGGAGTTCCGCGACCGCCTCATCGAGTGGCAGAACAAGCCGCGCCGTGCCCGCAAGATCTTCCAGGGCGACCTCGAGCGCTGGCGGTTCGAGAACACGGACACCGAGCGCACCCTCATCCAGCAGCAGGACGCCTGGGTCGCGCAGCAGCACCACGAGCAGTACACGACGCCCGCCGCCCCGGCGACGACCGCGGACAGCGGCCCGCTGAGCGCGCTCACGACCCCGGCCGAACCCGGCGACAGCAGCGACACCGCCCCGACCACGCGCCTCGGCCAGCCCGTCTAACCCGAGCAGGACGCGTCTCCACCCGAGCTGAAGGGGGCACCGGCATCGCGCCGGCGCCCCCTTCTCGCGTCTCACCGCCCCGAGGGCGGGACGCTCAGGTCGTGTAGTCGCCGCGCTCCTGCCACCACTCGTCGAACATGCTCGCCGGCACGCGGCGCTTGTGCTCCGTCGCGAGGTACCGCGCCTCGATGGCGGCGGCCGCCTCCTCCGCGACGTCCTTCCCCTCGAGGAAGTCGTCGATCACCGTGTAGCTGAGCCCCAGGTTGTCCTCGTCGGTCTGTCCCGGGTTGTGGTCGAGCAGGTCGGCCGTCGGCGCCTTCTCGTAGAGCCGGGCGGGCGCCTCCAGGTGCTGCAGCAGCTGCTTGCCCTGCCGCTTGGTGAGGCCGGACAGCGGCAGCACGTCGGTGCCGCCGTCACCGTACTTGGTGAAGAACCCGGTGACCGCCTCGGCCGCGTGATCGGTGCCGACGACGAGCAGCCGGCGCTGGCCGGCGATCGCGTACTGCGCGATCATCCGCATCCGCGCCTTCACGTTGCCCTTGTTGAAGTCGGTCATCGCGTCGCCCACGGCGTCGGCGTACTCCGCCTGGATTCCGTCCGTGCCGCGCTGGATGTTGAAGGTGACCACGCGCTGCGGCCGGATGAACGAGAGGGCGAGCTGTGCGTCGTCCTCGTCGTGCTGGACGGCGTAGGGCAGTCGCACCGCGATGAACTCGACGTCGACGCCGCGCTCGGCGAGCCGCTCCACGGCCAGCTGGCTCAGCCGGCCTGCGAGGGAGGAGTCCTGCCCACCGCTGATCCCGAGGACGAGGCCGGAGGCGCCGGTGACGGTCAGGTAGCGGACGAGGAAGTCCACCCGCTTCTCGACCTCGGCGGCCGGGTCGATGGTGGGGCTGACGTTGAGTTCGTCGATGATCCTTGCCTGGAGTTCGCGCATTCCCACACCATATCCCCGGCGCGTTTCACCCGTGTGAACGGTCCTTCCTCGCGCTGCGAGCGGCCGCTAGCATCGGCGCATGTCCCCGGATGTCGGCACGGTCGTCCTCGTCCCGCTGCTCGCCGTCGCGGCGCCGATGCTCGCGCGACTCGTCGGCCGGGTCGCGGCGATCCCCCTGGTGGTCTTCGAGATCGTGCTCGGATTGGTCATCGGCCCGAGCGTCCTCGGCCTGGTCCCGACGTCGGACGCGCTGGATGCCGTCGCGAACTTCGGCCTCGCCTTCCTCTTCTTCATGGCCGGCAACGAGATCGACTTCGCCGCGATCCGCGGACGGCCGCTGCGCCGCGCGTCGCTCGGTTGGCTGATCTCGCTCGCCGCCGGCGTCCTGATCGCGGTGCTCCTCTCGCCCTCGATCGTGACAGCGGTGTACATCGGCATCGCGCTCACCTCGACCGCACTCGGCACGCTCATGCCCGTGCTCCGCGACGCAGGCGAGCTCCGCACGCCGTTCGGACGCGCGGTGACGGCGGTCGGAGCCGTCGGCGAGTTCGGCCCGCTGCTGGCCATCTCCCTCTTCCTGAGCGGGCGGCGACCGCTCGCCGCGGCGCTCGTGCTGATCGGCTTCGCCCTTGTCGCGGGCGCCGCGATCTGGTTCGCGTCGCGGGGCGCGCACCGCGGCTTCCACCGGCTCGTCCGGGCCACTCTGCACACCAGCGGGCAGTTCGCCGTCCGGTTCGTCGTGCTCGTGATCGCCGCGCTCGTGGGGCTCAGCCTCGCGCTCGGGCTGGACATGCTCCTCGGCGCCTTCGCCGCGGGGGTGATCTGCCGTGTGCTCCTCTCGGGTGCCGACGAGGGCGACGCGCGACAGATCGAGGGCAAGCTGGAGGCCGTGGCCTTCGGCGTCCTCGTCCCCGTGTTCTTCATCAACACCGGGATCGGCTTCGACCTGCGGGCGCTGCTCGGCGACCCGCGGGCGCTGCTGCTCCTGCCGATCTTCCTCGTGCTGCTGGTGCTGGTGCGCGGCCTTCCCGGCTCGCTCGCAGCCCCGCGCGGTTCGACGTTCGCCGACCGGGCGTCGCTCACCCTGTTCAGCGCGACCGGCCTCCCGATCATCGTCGCGGTCACGGCCATCGGAGTCGATGACGGCGACCTCCCGACCGGCACGGCGACCGCGCTCGTCGGCGCCGGGATGCTGTCGGTGCTGCTCTTCCCGCTTCTCGCCCTCGTGCTGCGCCGCCGCTCGGCGGACGGCGGCATCCGCCCTCCGGACCCGGATCAGGTGCCCGTCGAGGGCTGAGGGCACCGCACGCTCGCGACGCTCACGGCACGCGGGTGACCGCGCGCGCCAGGATCGCCGTCGTCAGCGCCTCGATCGGCTCGCGCGGCGCCGCGGGGTTGGACAGCAGCGTGAAGTCCACGTGCCCGAGCTCGGGCAGCGAGAACCGGTTCGTGACCTTCACCAGATCGGTCGGGATGAGCGAGCGCGGGAAGACCGCGACGCCGATCCCCGCGCGCACCGCCGCGAGCACACCGTTCACCTCGCGGGTGTTGCAGGTGATGCGCCAGGTGCGGCCGGCCTCCTCCAGGGCCTCGATCGCGATCTGCCGACTGAGGCTCGTGCCCTGGTAGGCGATGAGCGGCAGGGGCTGGGCCGGGTCGACCGCGGTCTTCTCCTGCCCCATCCAGACCAGCTCGTCCGTCGCCACGACGGTGCCCTCGGTCGTGCCGGGGTTCTGCTTGATGAAGATCAGGTCGAGGTGCCCCGCCTTGAGGCGGCGGTGGAGGGGGCCGGACTGGTCGACCGTCAGCTCGAGGTTGATCTGCGGGTGCTGCTGCCGGAAGTGCCGGAGGATGCGCGGCAGCGTCGTGATCGCGAGATCGTCGGCGGCGCCGAAGCGCAGCCGGCCGCGCATCGCGGAGCCGCTGAAGTAGCGGTCGGCCTCGGCGTGGGCCGCGAGGATGGTCCGCGCGAAGCCGGCCATCGCGTCCCCGTTGTCGGTCAGCCGGACCTCGCGCGTGTCCCGCGCCACGAGCTGCCGCTTGGCCGCCTCCTCGAGTCGGCGGACGTGCTGGCTCACGGTGGGCTGGCTGATGCCGAGGGAGGCGGCCGCGCGCGTGAAGCTGCGCGTGTCGGCCACGGCCAGGAAGGTGCGGAGGAGCACGGGGTCGAACATCGCCCATCCATTCGGAAAGTCAATAGGAGTTATAGCTTCGATTGGGCCAAACAATACTCCGCCGCGACGTATGGTCGAAGGAGCCCGCACATACGGAACCAGACACACTCGATACAGACGCAAGGACACTCGTGGCGACCTCCACCGCAGCAGCCCCGCCGACCGGCCCCATGCCCGTGCTGAGCGCGCGGCCCCCGTGGCGCGAGACCTTCGTCTCGCTGCGGGTCCGCAACTACCGCATCTTCGCCGGCTCCAACCTGGTCGCCAACACCGCCGTGTGGATGCAGCGGATCGCGATGGACTGGCTCGTGCTGCAGCTGTCCGGAAGCGTCGCCGCCGTCGGCGTCACGGTCTTCATGCAGTTCACCCCGATGCTCGTGCTCGGTCTCTACGGCGGCGTGCTCACCGACCGCTACTCCAAGCAGCGCCTGCTCATCATCACGCAGTCGGCCGCCTCCGCCCTCGCCGCTTCGCTCGCCATCCTCACCCTCACCGGGAGCGTGCAGGTCTGGCACGTCTACCTCATCTCGTTCCTCCTCGGACTGGTGACGGTGGTCGACAACCCCGCACGGCAGGTCTTCGTCAACGAGCTCGTCGGCCCCACCTACCTCCGCAACGCGATCAGCCTCAACTCCTCCATCTTCCAGCTCGGCGGCCTCATCGGGCCCGCCGCCGCCGGCCTCCTCATCACCGCGGTCGGTGGGGGCTGGTCGTTCGTCATCAACGCCGCCGCCTGCCTGGCCGTCGTCGGCGCCCTCTGCACGCTCCGACGCGACCAGCTGCACCACTCCCCGGCCGCACCGCGCACCAAGGGCCAGCTCACCGAGGGGATCCGCTACGTGCGCCGCAAGCCGGTCATCTTCTGGACCGTCGTGATGGTCGCGATCATCGCCGTCTTCGCCTTCAACATGCCGGTCTTCCTCGCCGCGTACGCCAACGACGTCTTCGACGCGGGCGCACAGGGCTACGGCCTCTTCAACGCCCTCGTCGCCGCCGGAGCGCTCGCCGGCGCCCTCGCCTCCACCCGCCGCACCAGCGTGCGCCTCTCGATGGTCGTCGGCACCGCGGCGGCGCTCGGCGTGGTGCAGGCGCTCGCCGGCTTCGCCCCCGGCGAACTCGCGTTCGGGGTCCTCCTCGTGGGTATCGGGATCGGCAACCTCCTCTTCATCACCGCCGCCAACTCCCTGGTGCAGATGTCGTCGAACGTGCAGATCCGCGGCCGCGTCATCTCCCTCTACATCCTCGTGCTCCTCGGCGGCCAGGCCATCGGCGGCCCCGTCATGGGCTGGCTCGTCGAGGCCATCGGCCCGCACCTCGCCATGATGATCTCGGGCGCCGTGCCCGCGGCCGCCGCCATCGTCATCGGCGTGCTGATCGCCCGCCAGGCCAGCCTCCGCCTCCGCTTCGGCCTCCGCGGCCGCCGCCCGGTCATCGCCATCGTCACCCGCGCCGGGAAGAC
>JAEWDJ010000014.1 GCA_023390155.1 Actinomycetes bacterium
GCCGGACCCACGAGGACGCGGTCGGCGCCGGCACCGGGTTCCACGTGCGCCTCGCCGCGCTCAGCGGCAACCACTTCTTCGCCGACTCGGTCGACGCGGCGATGACCCGGCTCGCGCGGACGCGCTGGCTCGAGGTGCGCAGCGAGGAGTCCCGCCGCACCGCGTGGGAGGAACACCGACGCATCCTGGAGCTGGTGGCGGCGCGCGACGCGGACGCGGCGGCGGAGCACATCCACCGGCACATCGTGGCGACCCACGAGCGGCTGGCGAGCGCCCTCGGGACGGACGCCCGCGGTCTCCGGGCCCGCGGGCTCGCGATCGTCGGCTGAGACGCGAGAGGCCCCGACCGTGCGGTCGGGGCCTCTCGGAACAGCAGGTCAGTCCTCGGTGGAGGACGTGTCGGCGGGAGGTTCCTCGGCTGAGGGCTCCTCGCCAGACGGCTCCTCGCCAGACGCCGGCACATCCTCCGGCTCGTCCTCCGGCAGTTCCTCGAACAGTCCGGCGGGCGGGGTGAGGATCACCGTGCCGGCGGCCAGGTCGACCTCGGGCACGATCGCCTTGACGAACGGCACGAGCACTTCGCCGTCGTCGGTCTTGATCGCCAGGAGGTCCTGCGCCGGAAGGTGGTCGACCCGGGCGACCGTGCCGACCGGGCGACCGTCGCGCAGGGCGCTCAGGCCGACCAGCTGGTGGTCGTACCAGGCGTCCTCCTCCTCGGGGAGCTCCTTGGCGTCCTGGCTCACCCAGAGGATGGCCTTGACGAGCGTCTCGGCCTCGTTCCGGTCGTCGACGCCCTCGAAGAAGCCGACGGGGTGGCCGTTGTACCAGCGGAGCTCGGTCAGCGTCAGGGTCTTGCCGTGCCACTTGGAGGCCGTGGGCACCTGGAGCGTGAACTCGGCTCCCGGGACGAACCGCTTCTCCGGCTCGTCGGTGAAGAGCTCGAGCTTCAGGGCACCCTTCAACCCGTGGGCCTTCGTGAGCCGGCCGACGCGCAGCTCGGTCTGGCCTGGCCGCGGGGCGACGTCCTTGCGGGGCAGCTTGTGGTCGGCCACCTCAGTCGTCGACGACGTCGACGCGGACGCGCCGGCCGTCGGCCAGCGCGGACACGAGCGTGCGGAGCGCCTTGGCCGTGCGGCCGGAGCGGCCGATCACCCGGCCGAGGTCCTCGGGATTCACACGAATCTCGAGGACCTCGCCACGCGGGGAGCCCTTGGCCACGACGTGCACGTCGTCCGGGTGGTCGACGATGCCCTTGACCAGATGCGTGAGCGCGGGTGCGAGCAAGGTGTTACGCCTTCTCGCCGTCGGCCTCGGCGGTGATCTCCTCGGCCTCGGCGACAACCTCGGCCTCGGCGGCCTCCTCGGCCTCGACCTCGGCCTCGACGACGGCCTCCGCCTCGGCGGCGACCTCGGCGGGCTTCTCGGCCTTGGGCTTGAGGACCGGCTTCTTCTTGTCGTCGGCGACGAACGCGACCTTCTCGTCAGCGGTCTTCACGGTCGAGACGGCGTCCTTGTCGCCCTTGAACTTGCCCCAGTCGCCGGTGAGCTTGAGGAGCACGAGGACCTGCTCGGACGGCTGGGCGCCGACGCTGAGCCAGTACTGCGCGCGGTCGGAGTCGACCTCGATGCGCGAGGGCTCCTCGGTGGGGTGGTACAGACCGATCTCCTCGATCACGCGACCGTCGCGCTTGGTGCGCGAGTCGGCGACGACGATGCGGTAGTAGGGAGCGCGGATCTTGCCGAGGCGCTTCAGACGGATTTTGACAGCCACAATTCTCCAGTGTTGATGAGTGAGTTTCGTCGAACTGACTGCCGCGGGCGTGGGGGCACACTCGGCAGGAGGTCTTTGGTATCCCGCCGAACCGGATAGAGGGTCGGGTAAGGCGGAACTCAACTAGCTATTCTGTCAGATACTGCCCTGCTTTGAACAATCGGACGGACGGACGACACCTTGCAGATCGAATTCGCGGAGTCCGAGCGCTCCACCGTCGGCATCGAGTGGGAGATCGCCCTCGTCGACGGCGCGACGGGCGACCTGGTCCACATCGCCGACGAGGTGCTGCGAGAGCTGGGCACGCCGGACGGCAAGGAGCACCCGCAGATCACGCACGAACTGCTGCTGAACACCGTCGAGCTGGTGAGCCGGGTACACCGCACGGTCCCGGCCGCGGTCGCCGACCTCCAGGAGCTGATCGGCCTGGTGCGCGAGGTCACCGATCCCCTGGGCGTCGAACTGCTCTGCGCGGGCACGCATCCGTTCGCCCAGTGGTACGACCAGAAGGTCACGCCCAACGAGCGCTACGACCGCCTCCTCGACCGCACCCAGTGGTGGGGCCGGCAGATGATGATCTGGGGCGTGCACGTGCACGTCGGCATCGACGCGCGCGACAAGGCGCTCCCGATCGTCAACGGCCTCCTCACCTATTACCCGCACCTGCAGGCGCTCAGCGCGTCGAGCCCGTTCTGGGCGGGCGCGGCGACCGGGTACGCGTCCAATCGGGCACTGATGTTCCAGCAGCTGCCCACCGCGGGCCTCCCCTGGCAGTTCGGCACCTGGGCCAACTACGAGGAGTACGTGCAGGACCTCGTGACGACCGGCGTCGTCGAGGACCACTCGGAGGTCCGCTGGGACATCCGCCCCTCTCCTAAGTGGGGCACGGTCGAGATGCGCGCCTGCGACGGCCTCTCGACCACCGACGAGGTCGGCGCGGTCGGGGCGCTCATCCACTGCCTGACCGACCGGATGTCGGGCGACCTCGACGAGGGCCTGGAGCCGGTCATGCTCCAGCCGTGGTTCGTGCGGGAGAACAAGTGGCGCGCCGCCCGGTACGGCCTGGACGCCGAGATCATCGTCGCGCCCGACGGCCGCGAGACCCTGGTGTCCGACGCCCTGCGCGAGCTCGTGGAGGAGCTGCGGCCCACCGCCGACCGCCTCGGTTGCGTGAACGAACTGGAGGGCGTGCTCCGCATCCTGGACGGCGGCGCCAGCTACCAGCGGCAGCTCGCGGTCGCCGAAGCGAACGGCGGCAGTCTGCAGGCCGTGGTCAGCTCGCTGACGCACGAGCTCCGCGGAGGGCTCGGCCGCTGATGCCTGCCCCAGCGCTCCCCGCCGGAGTCAGGGCGGCCGCATAGCCGGCGCATAGCCTCCGTCCGTACCCTGGTCGCATGCTCGCCCCCCGCCGCCTCCATTCGATCGCCGCCGCAGTGTCGGTCGCGACGCTGGCCGGCGTGGCGCTCAGCGGCTGCACGACCGGGGTGCCGCTTGTGGCGGTGGGCACCGCGGTGGCGGACGCGCACGCGCGCGTCGCGGTGATCGGCGACTCCATCGAGGCCGGCCTGGGGCTCATGCCCGGGGAGGCGTGGCCCGAGCTCCTCGCGGTCGACCGGCGGTGGGGGCTCGACAACCTCAGCGTCTCCGGAGCGGGCTTCGTGGCGACGGGGTCGGACGGCGACGCGTTCGACGACCAGGTGGAGGCCGCCATCGCCGACCACGCCCAGATCGTGCTCATCGGCGCCTCCGACAACGACCTCGGGACGAGCACCGCCTCCGTCGCCGCAGCGATGGACGCCGCCGTCGACCGGCTCCGCACCGCCCTCCCGGCGGCGCGGATCATCGGCTACGGCGCGCTCAGCGGCTCGGCCTCCGATGACGACCTCGCACCGCTCGACGCGGCGCTCGAGACGGCCGTGAGCGCCCGCGGCGGCACCTGGATCGACCTCGGCGAGCCGTACCGGGACGTGGACGGGCTCGTGCAGGCCGACGGGGAGCATCCGACCGCCGCGGGGCAGCAGGCGATCGCCGCGGTGGCGCTCGAGAGGCTCGACGCGGTGGAGCAGGAGGCGACCGCGATGCCGTGACGGGCGCGTCGCACAGCATTCACGCAGGATCGACGTTCTACCCTCGCACCGTGCCCACCGTCTCCCGCCGCCGCCCGCACCGCGGCACGCGCCCGCTCGCGCTCCTCGCACCCGTCGCGCTGGCCGCGGCGATCCTGGCCC
>JAEWDJ010000110.1 GCA_023390155.1 Actinomycetes bacterium
GGGTCTGCGGGGCGCCGACGCTCAGCCGGCCCGCCGAGAAGGCGAGCACGCCGACGACGACGAGCACCACGACCCCGGCGAGGACGAGCGGCCAGACGCGCCCGGGTGCGCGACCCGCCCCCGGTGCGCGCTCCGTCACGGTCAGGAGACCTTGCCCGGGGCGTCGAACGCGCCGACGCACGACGCGCCGGGCTCCGGCACGGACTCGCTCTGCCAGTACTCCTCGAAGAACTGGGCGATGCGGGGGTCGTCCGCCTTCTGCACCTGCAGCTGGACGTTCCAGCCGCTCAGCACGATCGGGGCGGGGAGGTCCGTGTACGGCGAGAGCACGGTGTAGGTGCGGGGCAGCTTCGACTTCAGGAGGTCGAGCTGGTCGGCCGGCAGGTCGGGCGAGTAGGTCACCCAGATCGCGCCGTGCTCCAGCGAGTGGACGGCGTTCTCGTTCGGGACGGGCTGGTCGTACACGCCGCAGTTGAGCCACATGGGGTTGTGCTCGCCGCCGGCGGGCGGGGTCTGGGGGTAGTCGACGGCGCCGGTCACGTGGCCCGCCGCGTTGTCGAACGTCTTCACGCCCTCGATCGTCAGGCCGGCGCTGCCCGCCTGGTACGACGCCGCCTTCGGCGCCGTGACGATGATCGTCGTCACGAGGGCGGCGACCGCGACGACGCCGGCGATCGCCGACCCGATCCCGATCCAGCGGTTGCGCTTGCGGCGCGCCTGCTCCTTCTTGAACTGCTCGAGCTTCGTCGCGCGGGCCTCCGCCTGGCGCTGCTTGCGGTTCGGGGTGGACGGGGATGGGGTCACGAGGGCCTCATTTCGACGTGGAGCAACTGCTCCGACGGGGTGGGGGTCATCCGGGACAACCCGGAGGGGCGCGGCCGCAATTCCGGCGGCCCGGCGCTCACAGACGCTTCTCAGTCAGCCCGAGCGGTCCGCGGCGCCGCGATCACCAGCTGACGGGGAGGGCCTTGCCCTCCTCGTAGCCGGCCGCCGACTGGATGCCGACGAGCGCCCGGTCGTGGAACTCGGCCACCGTGCGCGCACCGGCGTAGGTGAAGGAGCTGCGGACGCCGGTCGTGATCATGTCGAGCAGGTCCTCCACCGACGGCCGCAGCGGGTCGAGGTAGATGCGCGAGCTCGAGATGCCCTCGGCGAAGAGGGTCTTGCGGGCGAGCTCGTAGGCGTCCAGGCGCTCGAACCGGCCGGTGACGGCCTTGGTGCTCGCCATGCCCCAGCTCTCCTTGTAGAGCTGTCCGTTCGCGTCGCGGTCGAGCGTCCCCGGCGCCTCGATGGTCCCGGCGAACCAGGAGCCGATCATGACGGAGGCGCCGCCCGCGGCGAGCGCGAGCGCGACATCGCGCGGGTAGCGCACGCCGCCGTCGGCCCAGACGTGGGCGCCGAGCTCGCGCGCGGTCTCGCTCGTCTCGAGCACGGCCGAGAACTGCGGCCGGCCGACGGCGGTCATCATCCGCGTCGTGCACAACGCGCCCGGGCCGACCCCGACCTTGAGGATGTCCGCGCCGGCCGCGACGAGATCCCGCACCGCCTGCTCGGTCACGACGTTGCCCGCCACGATCGGGAGGCCCAGGTTCAGCCCCTTCACCGTGTGCAGTGCGCGGCGCATCCCGTCCTGGTCGCCGTGGGCGGTGTCGATCACGAGCACGTCGACGCCCGCCGCGGCGAGCGCCTTCGCCTTGCCCGCGACGTCGCCGTTGATGCCGACCGCCGCGGCGACCCGCAGACGGCCGGACGCGTCGACGGCGGGCGTGTAGATGGTTGAGCGGAGAGCGCTCTTCTTGCTCAGGGTCCCGACGACGCGGCCGTGGTCGAGCACGGGGGCGAACTCGAGCCCGGCGGCGTCCATGACCTCGAAGGCCGAGCGGCCGTCGGCGAGGTCCTCCGCGTCGAGGGAGGTCAGCGTCCCGTGCAGGAGGTCGCCGATGCGGGCGTCCGGGAGGGCCGAGCCGAGCTGCACGGCCGCGAGGCAGCCGAGGAAGGCGCCCGACTGGTCGTGCACGACGATGCCGTGTCCCTCGACCGGCGGGATGCGCCGGAGCACGTCGGCGACCGTCTCGTCAGGCGTGGCCGGGTACGGGGTGTCGAACGCGACCGGCTGGGCTTTGACCCAGCGGATGGCCTCGTCGAGGTCCTGCAGGTGCATGTCCTGCGGGAGCACGCCGAGCCCGCCACGTCGCGCGAGGGTCGCCGCCAGGCGCTTGCCGGTCACCGAGTTCATGTTCGCGGACACGATCGGGATGGTCGCGCCCGTCCCGTCGCCCGGCGCGAGCGAGACGTCGAGACGGCTCGTCACGTCCGAGCGGGAGGGGACGAGGAAGACGTCCGAGTAGGTGAGGTCGTGCCGTGGCGTCGTTCCATAGAACTGCATGGGAATAACGGTATCGCCCCCGCCTGGACGACTGCACGGATGCGCCGATGGGATTAGGCTTGATGCTCGGATGGAAGCGGGTGGCCACAAGCCGCCCGATCGGACGAAATCAATGGAGAGAGTGGGCGATCGGCTGTGTCGAGCCAATTGACCGGAGTGGGAACCGACGACGGTTCGTCGGGCGAGTTCGGAGCCAACGAATGGCTCGTGGACGAGCTGTACGAGCAGTTCGTGAAGGACAGGAACTCGGTCGACAAGTCCTGGTGGCCGATCCTCGAGAGCTACCGCCCGACGGTCAAGGACCAGGACGGCGACGCCTCCCTCCCCGGCCCCGGTGAGACGCCGGCCCCGACCCCCGCCGAACCGGGTGCGCCGACCCCGGCCGAACCGACGGTGCCCGCT
>JAEWDJ010000147.1 GCA_023390155.1 Actinomycetes bacterium
GCCTCCAGCCGCTCGGCCTCCTCGCCCGAGATGGCCTCGCCGCGGGCGACGAGCCCGGCCTGGTCCGACAGCGGGATCTGCTTGAGGAACAGGGCGAGGAGGAAGGCCACGGCGATGAACGGGATGAGGTACCAGAACACCGGCGCGAGCGCGTCGGCGTACGCGTTGACGACGCCGGTGTGCACGGCCTCGGGCAGCTGATTCAGGGCCTCCGGGCTGAGGGTCGCGGTGGCGCCCTGCGCATCCGCCGCCGAGGCTCCGGCCTTGGTGAACACGTCCGTGAGGTTCTCGGTGAGGCGGGTGGTGAAGAGGGTGCCGAACACGGCGGTGCCGAGCGCGGCGCCGACCTCGCGGAAGTAGTTGTTCGTGGAGGTCGCGGTGCCGATCTGCGCGGCCGGGACCGCGTTCTGCACGACCAGAACGACGACCTGCATGATCAGGCCGAGGCCGGCGCCGAACACGAACAGGTAGACGCAGATCAGCCAGATCGGGGTGGATGCGGCGAGGGTGGTCATGCAGACCATCGCGATGCCGGTGATGATGGTGCCGAGGATCGGGTAGAGCTTGTACTTGCCGGTCTTGGTGATCGCCGCTCCCGAGGCGATGGAGGTACCGATCAGGCCGACCATCATCGGGATCATCAGCAGGCCGGACGCGGCCGCGGAGGTGCCGGACGACATCTGCAGGAAGGTCGGCACGAAGCCGATGGCCGCGAACATCCCGATGCCGAGCGCGAGGCCGATGGCGGTGGCGTTGATGAAGATCGGGTTCTTGAACAGCGAGAGCGGGATGATCGGGTCCTTCGCCTTCGCCTCGGCGATCACGAACGCGACGGCCGCGACCAGCATCCCGATGCCCCAGGCCCAGGTGGCCATCGAGCTCCAGCCGTAGTCCTTGTCGCCGCCGAAGTCGGTGAAGAAGATGAGGCAGGTGGTGGCGATCGACAGGAACAGGATGCCCAGGATGTCGATCGGGTTCGTGGCCCGCTTCGACGGCAGGGTGAGGGCGAACAGCGCGATCACGAGCGCGGCGATGCCGACCGGGATGTTGATGTAGAACGCCCACTGCCAGGTCAGGTGGTCGACGAAGAAGCCGCCGAGGAGCGGGCCGGCGACGGCCGAGAGGCCGAAGATCGCGCCGAGCGGGCCGAGGTACTTGCCGCGCTCGTTGGCGGGCACGATGTCGGCGATGATCGCCTGCGACAGGATCATCAGACCGCCGCCGCCGAGGCCCTGGATGGCGCGGAACACCACGAATGTCCAGAAGTCGCCCGCGAACGCGCAGCCGATGGAGGCCGCGGTGAACACCGCGATCGCGATGATGAAGAGCCACCGCCGCCCCAGCACGTCGCCGAGCTTGCCGTAGACGGGCATGACGATCGTGGTCGCGAGGATGTAGGCGGTGGTGATCCACACCTGGTGCTCGACGCCGCCGAGGTCGCCGACGATGGTCGGCATGGCGGTGGAGACGATCGTCTGGTCGAGGCTGCTCAGCAGCATCCCGGCGATCAGTGCGCTGAAGATGATCCAGATGCGCCGCTTGGTCAGCAGCAGCGGCGCGGGCGCGGTGGCGGTGGTCATGGGGTCCGTTCGTTCTCGGGGGGGGTGCAGGAGTGGGTGGATCGGTGCGGGGTGGATCAGGGTGGAGTGGATCGGGCGGGGTCAGCCGAACAGCTCGCGCACCACCGCGAGCCGGCGGCGCACGATGGTGGGCAGGTCGTCGGAGCCGTCGGGGTGGAAGAACTCCTCCGCGCTCGCGCGCATGACGGCGCCCACGAGCTGGACGGCGGCGGCGGCGCGCAGGTCGCCCTCGGGCAGGCCCTCTCGACGCTCGACCAGCCGGATGTCGTCGCGCTCGCCCTCGCCGACCAGCTTCAGGATGTGGGCGGCCAGCCGGGGCTCGCGATCGATGGCGCGGATGACCTGCTCGACGTCGGCCGCGGTCATGCCGCCGAATGCCCAGCGCTCGAGGTGCAGCGCCACGACATCGTCGAGGACGCTGCCGATCCCGCGCGGCCCGGCCGCCAGGAACCGCTCGGCGGCACCGGACTCGTCGCCGTCGACCGGGACGCCGATGACGGCGTTCTCCTTCGACGCGTAGTAGTTGAAGAGGGTGCGGCGCGAGACGCCGACCTCCTCGCACAGCTCGTCGACCGTGAAGCCGGCGAGGCCGCGCTCGATGGTCAGGCGGCGGGCGGCGTCGCGGAGGCCCCGGGCGGTCTCGGCCTTGCGTCGCTCGCGCGTCGAGGTTGCACTATCGGTCACGAAGTGAAAGTTTGCACCCTCAATCTGAAAGTGCAATGTGAGTGAGCCCCGGCAGCGAGGCGGCGAGGAAGCACAGGGCGCCCGCACAGGTGCCGAACGCGGTCCAGACGGGGCTCAGGAGCGCCGTCGTGCCGGGCAGCTCGAACGCGCCGACCGCGGCCGCCGCGAAGAAGACGGACCCGGTCATGTTGAGCCACGCCTCCACCCGGTCGAGACCCAGCGCCGCCGCCCGCACGCCCAGCGCGGACGCGACGAGGAAGCAGGCGGAGCCGTAGACGTCGGGTCGCCATCCGGTGCCGCCGGGTGCGCCTCCCGGAACCGCCGCCGCCAGGGCGAGAGCCGTCGACACGTTGAAGAACACCGTTCCGACGAGCTGCACCGCCGACGCCCACCACTCGAGACGTGACGTGCGCCGCGCGGCTGACGCGGGCGTCCAGCCCGTCGCCGCCTGCTGGAGGGCGCCGCCGGTCGTGAACAGCAGCGAGCCGACGAAGAACACCGCGTTCGTCGCGACCAGGCCGATCGCCTCGGCGAATGCCGGAACGGCGGCCACCGCGAAGCACAGCGAGCCGAGCGCGAAGGCGGCGGCCTCGCGCCGGGCGCGGCGGGAGGTGCGGTTCATGCGCGGCTCGCTGCGCGGGCGGCTCAGTGGGCGAAGCCGGTCTTCGGGATGCGGGCCGGATCGCCCACGCGCAGTTCGGCGCAGACCGCCCGCACGTCGGCGACCAGGTCGTCGGCGAGCTCGGCGCTGAAGCCGTCCCTGACCACGATGCGCAGCACGGCCACGTCCTCCGCGTGCTCGGGCATCGTGTACGCGGGCACCTGCCAGCCGCGGGCGCGCAGCTCGTGCGAGACCTGGAACACCGTGAAGCCCGAACCCTCGACCACCTCGAACGCGATGACGGGGATGGCGGTCCCGTCGGTGAGCACGTGCAGGTCCGGTTCGGTGGCGAGGCCGGTCGAGATGCGCACCGCGAGGTCGCGCAGCGTCGTCATGATGGCGGTGTAGCCGGCCCGGCCGAGGCGCACGAAGTTGTAGTACTGCCCGATCACCTGGTTGCCCGGGCGCGAGAAGTTGAGGGTGAAGGTCGGCATCTCGCCGCCGAGGTAGTTCACGTTGAAGACGAGATCGGCGGGGAGGTGGTCCGGCGACCTCCAGACGACGAACCCGATGCCGGGGTAGGTCAGGCCGTACTTGTGGCCGCTGACGTTGATCGAGACGACCCGCGGGAGGCGGAAGTCCCACTCGAGGTCGGGCTGGAGGAACGGCACCACGAAGCCGCCGCTGGCCGCGTCCACGTGCACGGGCACGTCGGGGCCGCCGGAGTCGGCGAGCGTGTCGAGCACCTCGCAGATCTCGGCGATCGGCTCCAGCTCGCCGGTGAAGGTCGTGCCCAGGATGCCGACCACGCCGATCGTGTTCTCGTCGACCGCGTCGCGGACCTGCTCGGGCGTGATGACGTAGCGGCCCTTCTCCATCGGGAGGTAGCGCGGCTCCACCTCGAAGTAGCGGCAGAACTTCTCCCACACCACCTGCACGTTCGACCCGAGCACGAGGTTCGGCGCGCCTCCGGAGGTCAGCCCCCGGCGTGCACGCCACCGCCACTTCAGCGCGAGGCCCGCCAGCATCACGGCCTCGCTGGAGCCGATCGTGGAGGCGCCGGTGGGATCCCCCGGCTCGGCGTGGAACAGCTGCGAGACGATGGAGACGCAGCGCCGCTCGATCGCCGCCGTCGACGGGTACTCGTCCTTGTCGATCATGTTCTTGTCGAACGACTCGGCCATCAGCACCTCGGCCTGGGGGTCCATCCAGGTCGTGACGAAGGTCGCCAGGTTCAGCCGCGAGCTCCCGTCGAGCAGGAGCTCGTCGTGGATGAGGCGGTAGACCCCTCCGGGATGGCTCGGCTCCTCCGGCAGGGTGTCCGGGGGGCGGTTCTTCGAGAGCCGGCCCGTGTAGGCCGGGGCTTCCTCCCCCTCGCGGACGAATCGCTCGAACGTCATGGCCGTTCCTCCTCGCATCCTCGCGGTGCCCACCGGACGGCGGGCCACCGGAGCCGACGGGGCCGATGCTAACGGCGGGCCAGCGGTGCGGCAATGACCATTCGGCGCCGGGATGCACGAAGCGCCCCGTCCGGCATCGGACGGGGTGCTTCGGGGAATCCGATCAGAGAGCGCGGATGTTGGAGGCCTGCGGGCCCTTGTTGCCCTGCGTCACCTCGAACTCGACCTTCTGGTTCTCCTCGAGGTTGCGGTAGCCGTTGCCCGAGATCTCGCTGTAGTGAGCGAACACGTCGGCCGAGCCGTCGTCCGGAGCGATGAAGCCGAAGCCCTTCTCGGAGTTGAACCACTTGACGGTGCCAGTTGCCATCGTTTTGTCTTCCTTCAATCTGCGATGACCGACGCCGACGGAACCGTTCCGAAAGCTGCTTACGGTAAGCGCGAGGTCAAGACTACGCGATCTGCCGCGTTCACGCCCGGCGAGTTCTGTCGAATAGCGACTTGAAGGTCGCTCCTGCGATGAGCGCGCCCACGATCGGGGCGACGATCGAGAGCCACAGCTGCCCCAGCGCGACCGGTCCGCCGTAGATGGCGGTGGCGATCGACCGGGCCGGGTTGAAGGAGGCGTTCGACACCGGGATGGTGATGAGCGCGAGCAGCGTGAGGGTCAGTCCGATCGCGAGCGGAGCGAAGCCGTCGGCCGCGCGGGTGCTGGTCACGCCGAGGATCACGTAGACGAAGACGGCCGTCGTGATGATCTCGATCAGGAGGGAGGAGATCAGCGGGAACCCGCCCGGCGAGAGCTCGCCCCAGCCGGTGGAGGCGAAGCCGCCCTTCTGCGCGGCGGCTAGGAAGCCGTCCGGCGCGCCGGCCGCGATGGCGACGAGGAGGGAGCTGGCGACGATGCCGCCGACGACCTGGGCGACGATGTAGAGTGCGACGTCCTTCCACGCGAAGCGTCCGGCGATCGCGAGGCCGAGCGTCACGGCCGGGTTGAAGTGGCCGCCCGAGACGGGGCCGAAGGCGTAGGCCGACACGACCACGCTCAGACCGAGCGCGAGCGCGACGCCGAGGAACCCGACGTTCAGGCCGCCCTGGCCGCCGTCGAAGCCGGCCGCGTAGATCGCCGTGCCGATGACGCCGAAGACGAGGACGAACGTGCCGGCGACCTCGGCCGCGAGGCGGGCGCCGAGCGTCGGCGCGACGGGGGCCGTCGGAGACGGCGAGACGGTGGCGGGATTGGACTCGGACATGGCTCTCCTTGGGCGGGTGGACCGTGTGGCAGGTCGGCGGACGGGACGATCGGGAGCGGACTCCCACGGTCACGGTAGCGAACGCCCGGCTCGCTCGCAGCGAATGTGACGGTGCGTCACGGCGCGCGCCCAGGCGGTGGCCCAGCGGGGTCGCCCGCCCTTCCCTATCGAGGCGGCCGCGCCGGTCGATAGGGTTGGCCGCGGGCCGACCGGCTCGCAGGACGAGGCGGAGGGAGCCCCCGTGGATTCGGAGCAGCAGGAGACGACGCCGGGGCCGGTGCAGGCCGACGGCGGGCACGTCGACGCCCGCGAGACGGGATGGCGCGGGTTCTGGAACCGCGGCGGCTGGTGGAAGGCGCTGCTCCTGGTCGTCGTCTACTACGGGCTCTACCAGCTCGCCGGCCTGCTGATCGGCCTCGCCTTCGGGCACCTGGTCGACAAGGAGGACGTCTTCGCGAACGCCGCGAGCGTGTTCTTCGGCATCGCCGCGCCCATCCTGGTCGGCGGCATCCTGCTCGTGATCTTCGCCCTCTCGATCGGCTGGCTGAAGGAGCTGTTCGGCCCGCAGCCCATCCGCGGCTCGTGGTGGATGTGGATCGGCGTCGGCATCGTCGTGGTGTTCAACCTCCTGCGCTTCGTGAGCGCGGACTACGCCGGCTGGGACGCCGGAGCCGTCGTCGCCGTGCTCGTCACCGGCCTCTGCGTCGGCTTCGCCGAGGAGGTGCTGACCCGGGGCTTCGCGGTCAACCTGCTCCGGCGCGGGGGCTACGGCGAGCGCAGCGTCATGCTGCTGTCGTCGCTCCTGTTCGCGGCCCTCCACTCCGGCAACATCTTGTCCGGCCAGAGCCTCTTCGCGGTCGCGTTCACCGTCGTCTACACGTTCGCGTTCGGCCTGGTCATGTACGCCGCGCTGCGCGTGACCGGAAACCTCATCTGGCCCGTGCTGCTGCACGCCTCCACCGACCCGAGCCTGTTCCTCCTCACCGGCGGGGTCGACGCGTCGAACAGCACGCTGCACCCGGGCCCGCTCGCCGGCATCGCCGGGCTGGAGAACTGGGTCGTGATGCTGTTCGCGCTGGTGCCGCTGATCTTCGTCCGCGGCCGGGTCGACCGGGAGGCCGCGTACGGCCTGAAGGCCCCGGCGGCGCGGCTGAGCTGAGCGGGGCTCGGGTGTGCTGGGCTGAGGCCTAGCCCCAGAAACCCTCGTGGGAGGCCGCCGCCTCCTTCTCGAGGTGCGGCCCGGAGACGTCGATCGCCCGGCTGCCCGCCGCGAGCACCGTACGGGTCGGCAGGGCCAGCGTCGGGTTCTCGGGGTGGTCGCCGGTCAGCGCGTACAGCGCCTCCTCCGGCAGCGCGTACACGACCCGCCCGATGCCCGACCAGTAGATCGCGCCCGAGCACATCGCACACGGCTCGCACGACGTGTACAGCGTGTAGCCGGGCAGCGCGTCGAGCGGGATCTCCCGCCCGGCCAGCCGCACGAGGTTCGTCTCGGCGTGACCGGTGATGTCGCTCTCGGTGACGACCGTGTTCTCCGCCTCCAGCGCGACCGCCCCATCCGGCCCGACGAGGATCGCGCCGAACGGGTGGTTGCCGTGACTGCGCGCGCTGTCGGCGACGGCGATGGCGCGGCGCAGGTGGTCGAGGTCGGCGGCGGAGGCCGGGGTGGGGGCGGGGGTGCTGGTGGAGTCGGTCACGGGGTCGAGCCTAGCGATCGCGCTGGGTCGTCTGGTTCGGGTGGGCTGCGCAAGCCCAGCCAGACGTCGTACAGCCGCGGCTTCCTCACCATCGCGGCGACTTGCGCGCGGTCGAGCGTCGGATCCTGGGCTCTCAGCTGCGGAAGGAGGGTGTCCGCCAAGCCGAGAAGACCAGCCGGACTCCTCCGCAGCACCAGTCCGATCACGGGCGATACGGCGATCACGGCGAACAGGATGATGACGGCCGAGGTCACGAGCGACTGCCGCGCGGAACCGCCCGTGACGATCCCCGCCACCCCGACGACCGCCGCGCCCGCACACACAACGATGAGGACGCTCGCCACCAGGCGTCGCACGAGGACGACGCGCGCATATCGGGACGCCACCTGTGGACCGAACCGCTCGGCACGTTCACTACGGCTGCCCGGCCGATTCCGGGCCGCGATGAAGAGCTGCGCCAGCCGATCCCGTTCGCTCAGCTCGTCGACCGGAACCACACGCCACCCTCGCCGTTCCACCAGGCGCTCGAGGCCGGTGGGGCTCGCCGCCTCAGTGGTCCGGGGGCCGAGATCCGCGCGGGCGCCGTGCTCGTCGACGAGCTGCCGAGCCGCCAGCGCCAACGCAACCCGGGTGTGCCGTCGCGCTCCCGCGAACCCGGCTGTGGCCGCCGACCAGAGCAGTATCCCCGCGACGATCAGGACGGCGTCCAGCGGACCCCACGGATCCTCGGTCGTCGGAGAGGAACGAAGCCCGACCACGAGGCGGATCATGGGGATGACGCCGGCGCCGAGGGCGAGGGATGCGGTGACGGCCAAGCGTCGCGCACGACGCTGGTGCCAGCCCACATCGTCCAGGAGCAGCGCCAGCGCTCCCCCGCTCGCGGTGCCTCTCACTGCACCGGCCGTGGGTCGGCGACCCGCAGCTGCTCCGCCGCGACAGCCGACGGCTGACCGACCGGGAAGAGCTCGATGACGGCCGCGTACGGCGCCACCGGGTGAGTCGTGCGGATGGTGACGACTCCTCCCTTCGCCACCACACCGACGCCGACGGTCTTCCTGACGCCGCCGATGGACTCGATCTCGGACCACGGGATGAGACCGAAGTCCACCAGCTTCCGCCGCTGCAGAGCCCGCAGGCTGATGCCCCGAGCGGTGGCTGTCACGGCGACGTCCAAGCCACGGCCGGGAACGGCCTGCGCGTCGGCGAGGAACGGCACCGTGTTGATCCTGCTCCAGTAGCCGAACACCGTCACCCCGTCGACTCCCGAGGTCCCGATCGCCCTTCGCAGGCGCGAGCGCCGGCGAAACGTCAGTGCCACGGACAGGGC
>JAEWDJ010000193.1 GCA_023390155.1 Actinomycetes bacterium
GCCGGCGCCCGACCCGGACGCGGCCTCCCGTGCGCTCTCGGCGACCCTCCATTTCGCGATCGCCGACGCCGCCGTCCACGGGCGGCCGACGGAGGCGCTGCTCACCGACCTCGCCGCGGACTTCGAGGTGATCGTCCGCGGCTACGAGACCCACCCGACCACCTCAGCCCAGTCAGGACAGGAAGAGAAATGACCGACATCACGAATGTCACCGTTCTCGGAACCGGCGTGCTCGGATCGCAGATCGCGTTCCAGACGGCGTTCCACGGCTTCACCGTCACCGCGTACGACATCAACGCCGACGCGCTCGACGCCGCCAAGAAGCGCTTCGAAGGCCTCGCGGCCGTCTACGAGAAGGAGGTGGCCGGAGCCGCCGAAGGCGCCGCGCAGAAGGCGCTCGCCGGCATCCGCTACTCCGACGACCTCGCGCAGGCCGTGAAGGCGGCAGACCTCGTCATCGAGGCCGTGCCGGAGAACCTCGACCTCAAGCGCGACATCTACACCAAGCTCGGCGAGCTGGCTCCGGCCGAGACGATCTTCGCGACCAACTCCTCCACCCTGCTGCCGAGCGACCTGGTCGGCTACACCGGCCGCGGGGACAAGTTCCTCGCCCTGCACTTCGCCAACCACGTGTGGGTGAACAACACCGCCGAGGTCATGGGCACCACGCAGACCGACCCCGCCGTCTACCAGCGGGTGGTCGACTTCGCCTCGGCGATCGGGATGGTGCCGATCGAGCTGAAGAAGGAGAAGGCGGGCTACGTGCTCAACTCCCTCCTGGTCCCGCTGCTCGACGCGGCCGCCGAGCTGCTCGTGGACGGCGTCGCCGACCCCGAGACCGTCGACAAGACCTGGCGCATCGGCACCGGCGCCCCCAAGGGCCCGTTCGAGATCTTCGACATCGTCGGCCTGACCACCGCGTACAACATCTCCTCGGTCTCCGGCCCGAAGCAGCGCGAGTTCGCCGCCTACCTCAAGGAGAACTACATCGACAAGGGAAAGCTCGGCATCGCGACGGGCGAGGGCTTCTACCTCTACGAGTGAGCCCCGCCGTCAGTGATGGCGGGCGCGCGCGGCGACGGCCGGGAGGTCGTCGCCGCGGAAGTGCCGCAGCAGCAGCCAGTTGCGCCGCGCCAGCGACGCGCAGAGGCCCGCCGTCACCAGACCGCACACGATGATGCCCCAGGCCCGCGGGTTCTCCCCCTGGGTCGGGATGGCCACGGCGAGCGCCGCCGTCGCCACCAGGGACAGGACCGCGAGCACGGCCCCGACACTCACTCTGCGCCACGCACGGGCGCGCTCCGCACGGCTACCCATGTGCCGCAAGCTACTCCGCTGCGGCGGTGGACACCAGATGAACGCCGGGTCAATCGGAGGCGCTGAGCCGGTCGTGCACCCGCGCCCAGCCGAGCTCGAAGGCGATCTCGTCGATCCGTCCCGCCTCGCGCAGGCGCTCGAGGCGCAGCAGTTCGGCCAGCGCGTCATCGAGCAGGCGCGCGTCGCCGATCGCTTCGCGGCCGGTCGAGAGGGTGACCGTTGAGCAGCGGATCACCCGACTGCCGGCGCGGGCGCGCCGTGAGCGCCGCGCGACGAGGGCCAGGCCGCCCAGGTAGAGCGTCAGCATCCCCACCAGGGCGGCGATCGGCGCGACCGGGGCCAGGAGCAGCGCGACGGCGAAGGCGAGCGCGCCGCCCACCAGCGGCCAGGTGTGCCACAGGGTGACGAGGCGCCGATCCGCGCTCGTGGCGCCGGGCGCGTAGACGGTGAGGCGGCGCTCGCAGACGCCGGTGCGCGCCGTGAACGCCGTGGCGCTCCGCTCGTAGCGGCCCCAGCGGTGGGGGCCCTCGAGGACGCGGAGGGCTCGGGCGCGGAGCCGGGCGGCGGGGCGGGCGCTGCGGGTGGTACTGGTTTCGGCCGGGGTCGTGGGGAACACGGCTTCCGGTCTACGCCGCGGAACGACCCGTCGCCGCGATCCTCACGGAACCCTCACGCTTCCACCCGGCATCCTTACGCCATGCCCACGCCCACACCCCGCACGACGACGCCCCCGGCCGCGGTGCGGTCGGGGGCGTCGAGTGGAGCGCGGGTCAGTGCTTGAAGGCGTCCTTGATCTTCTCGCCGGCCTGCTTGACGTCGGCCTTGATCTGGTCGCCCTTGCCCTCGGCTTCCAGGCGCTCGTCGCCGGTCGCCTTGCCGGCCCCCTCCTTGGCCTGGCCGCCCAGCTTCTCCCCCGCGTTCTCGATCTTGTCGTCGAGTCCCATGTCGTCCCCTTTCGTCGGTGGTTCGGGCCACCACTTCGGTCTGTGGCGTGGTCCACACCCGACGCTCCCACCGTCGAGCCGGGTCGTCCAGGGCGCACGGGGCGGCTGGGAAATCAACCCCCGGCGCGGTGCCCGCGCGCCACTTCACGCACCCGCGCGGGCCGGACAGAATGAGTGGCTGTGAGCATTCCGCCCCCGGTCAGCACGTACCGCCTCCAGATCTCCCCCGCCTTCACCCTGCGCGACGCCGCCCAGGTGCTCGATCATGTGCACCGCCTCGGCGCCGACTGGGTGTACCTGTCGCCGCTGCTGCAGTCGGAGCGCGGCTCCGCGCACGGCTACGACGTGGTCGACCACAGCCGCGTGGACGAGGCGCGCGGCGGGCCCGAGGCGCTGCGCGACTTCTCGGCGGCGGCCCACGAGCGGGGGCTGCGGGTCCTGGTCGACATCGTCCCGAATCACATGGGCGTCGCGACGCCGCGCGACAACGCGTGGTGGTGGGACGTGCTCACGCACGGCCGCGACGCCGACCACGCGCCGTTCTTCGACATCGACTGGGAGTTCGGCGGCGGGCGGCTGCGCCTGCCCGTGCTGGGCGACGGCCCGGACGAGCTCGACGCGCTCCGCGTGGAGGACGGCGAGCTGCGCTACTACGACCACCGCTTCCCGATCGCGCCGGGCACCGGGGGCGGGAGCGCCCGCGAGGTGCACGACCGGCAGCACTACGAGCTGATGAGCTGGCGCCGGGCCGACGCCGAGCTGAACTACCGCCGCTTCTTCGCCGTGAACTCGCTCGCCGGCCTGCGCGTCGAGGACGAGCGCGTCTTCGACGAGACGCACGCCGAGATCGGCCGCTGGCTGCGGGAGGGCCTGGTCGACGGCCTCCGCGTCGACCACCCCGACGGCCTGCGCGACCCCGGCGCGTACCTCGACCGGCTCGCCCGGCTGGCGGACGGCGCACCGATCTGGGTCGAGAAGATCGTGGAGGGCGACGAGCCGCTCCCCGCCTGGCCGATCGCCGGCACGACCGGGTACGACGCGCTGGCGCTGGTGGACCGCGTGCTGACCGACCCGGCCGGGGAGGAGGCGCTGACCCGGCTGGCGGCGGCGCCGGAGTGG
>JAEWDJ010000202.1 GCA_023390155.1 Actinomycetes bacterium
CTCGCCGCCGACGATCAGGGACTCCTTGTTCGCGAGCGCGAGGGACGCCCCGGTCTCCAGCACTGCGAGCGTCGGCCCGAGACCGACGGAGCCGGTGATGCCGTTCAGGACGACGTCGGCCTCCACCGAGCGGACGAGCCGCTCCGAGTCCTCGGCCCCGAGCGCGGTCTCCCGCACGCCGAACCGCTCCGCCTGGGCGGCGACGCCCGCCGCGTCCCGTCCGGCCGAGAGCCCGACGACGGTGAACAGCTCGGGGTTCGCGGCGATGACGTCGAGCGCCTGCGTGCCGATCGACCCGGTCGAGCCGAGCAGGATGACGCGGCGGGGCGAGGGGCTCATCAGCGGGCGGTCTTCAGGATGTCGACCACGAACACGATCGTGTCGGTGCCCTTGATCGATCCGTTGCCCGCGGTGCCGTAGCCGTCCGCCGGGGGGATCACCACGAGGACCTGCGAGCCGACCTTCTGGCCCTCGAGGGCCTTCTTGAATCCGGCAACGACGCCGGTCGTGGGGAACGACGTGGGCTCGCCGCGGCTCCAGCTGGAGTCGAACATCTCGCCGTTGCGCCAGATCACGCCCTTGTACTGGACGGTGACGGTGTCGCCGGGCTGCACGGTCTCGCCGTCGCCCTGCTTCAGCTCGGCGAGCTTCGTCTCCGTGGGCGGGTCTGTCTTCGGGATCGTGATGGACGGCTCGCCGGTCTTCGACAGCTTCACCGTCGGGAAGCCCTCCTGCGGCGGGACGGGGGTGCCGTTCGCGCGGGTCGGGACGAGGCCGACCAGGTCGGCGACGAACACGACCGTGTCGGACTCCTTGAGGTTGAACTGGCTGATGTCGGCGTTGCCGAACATCTCCTTGGCCGTGCCCGTGAGTACCGCGCGCGAACCGACCTTCAGGCACTCGACCGCGCGGACGAGTCCCGGCACGTACTTGGTGTCGTCGAGCGTGATGGTCTGCGCGGCCTGGTCGTCGAAGCCGGCGGAGGCGGTGAGCTCCTTGCCGGTGGCGCCCGCGTACGCGGCGAGGGCGACGTCGACGCTCGCGCCGGCCTTCGCCTCCGCGCCGTCGCCCGTGATCACGACGTTGCGCTCGAGGTCGCTGGTCTTGAGCGGGCTGTCGAAGGTGACCGTCGGGCTCTTGCGGAAGTCGCCCTCCACCTTCACCGACTTCGACGCCGCGCCCGCCTTCACGTTCTGGCAGGTGGCGGCCGCGGCGGTGCTCGTCGCGGACGGCTCCGCGGCGGAGGAGCTGCAGGCGGCCAGCCCGGCGACGACGAGGGCGGCGGTGAGGAGGGAGAGTGATCTGCGCACGATCGAACAGTCTGCCGTATCCGCCTAGCGGTCCGCTGACAGTCGGCTCCGCGCACGCCGCGCGGGGCGGACCGTCCGCCGCTCCCGCCTACGATGGAAGGCATGACTCGCGAATTCTCGGTTCCCCAGTCCCGCCACGTCGCCACCGCGCTGCCCGGCCCGCGCTCCCAGGAACTGCAGCGCCGCCGCGAGGCGTCGGTGAGCCGCGGCGCGGGGACGCTCGCGAACATCTACATGGAGTCCGGATCGGGCGCCATCCTGGTGGACGTCGACGGCAACCGCCTGATCGACCTCGGCTGCGGCATCGGCGTCACGACGATCGGGCACGCCCACCCCGCGGTCGCGGCCGCGGCGGCCGAGCAGGCGGCCAAGCTCACCCACACGCTCTTCACGGTCACGCCGTACGAGAACTACGTGCGCGTCGCCGAGAAGCTCGCCGAGATCACTCCCGGCGACTTCGAGAAGCACAGCCTGCTCGTCAACTCCGGCGCCGAGGCGGTCGAGAACGCGGTGAAGATCGCCCGCAAGTACACCGGCCGCCGGGCGATCGCCACGCTCGACCACGCCTTCCACGGCCGCACCAACCTCACGATGGCCATGACCTACCGCCCCTGGCCCGAGCGCGCCGGGATGGGCCCGTTCCCCGGCGAGATCTACAGCCTGCCGATCAGCTACCCGTTCCGCGACCCCGAGGGGATGACCGGCGAGGAGGCCGCGGAGCGCACGATCGACTACATCACCACGCACATCGGGGCGACCGAGCTGGCCGCCCTGTTCGTCGAGCCCATCCAGGGCGACGGCGGCATCATCATCCCGGCCCCCGGCTACTTCAAGCGCCTCTCCGAGTTCTGCACCGAGAACGGCATCGTCTTCGTCGCCGACGAGATCCAGGCCGGCATCGGCCGCACCGGCACCTGGTACTCGATCGAGCACCACGGCGTCGTGCCCGACCTCGTGACGACCGCGAAGGGCATCGCCGGCGGCTTCCCGCTCGCGGCCGTGACCGGCCGCGCCGAGATCATGGACGCGGTCCAGCCCGGCGGCGTGGGCGGCACCTTCGGCGGAAACCCGGTCTCGACGGCCGCGGCGCTCGCGGTGTTCGAGGCCTTCGAGCAGGAGGACCTGCTCGCCGAGGCGCAGCGCGTCGAGCGGGCCCTGTGGGCGCGCATCGGCGACTGGGCCGAGCGCTTCCCCGTGGTGGGCGAGGTGCGCGGCAAGGGCGCGATGTTCGGCGTCGAGCTGGTCGTCCCCGGCACGAAGAAGCCCAACCCGGAGGCGCTGAAGGCCGTGCTCGCGCACGCCACCGCCAACGGCGTCATCCCGCTCGACGCGGGCAGCTGGGACAGTGTGCTGCGCCTCCTCCCCTCGGTCGTCATCAGCGAGGAGCTCATCGACGACGCGGCGAGCGTCATCGAAGAGGCGCTCGCGACGCTCGGCTGAGACAGCCCGTGCGGATCGGACGCATCCGGAGCGTCGCGGCGGCGGTCGTCGCCGCCGTGACGCTCGCCCTCGTGCCGGCGACGGGCGTGCTCGGCGCCCAGCGCGCCGCGTTCGACCCGGGCGACATCATCAGCGACGACAGCTTCTTCAACCCGGACGCCATGACGGCCGCCGACATCCAGGCGTTCCTCGACGATCGCACGTGCACGCCGAAGGACGGCTCGCCGTGCCTCGCCGACTACCGGGTGGATGTGCCGCGCATCCCGGCCTCGGCCGACCGGTGCGCGGCGATCCCGGCGAAGAAGGCCGAGCGGGCGAGCAGTATCATCGCGCGCGTGGCTCACGCCTGCACGATCAGCCCGCGCGTCCTGCTCGTGCTGCTGCAGAAGGAGCAGTCGCTCCTGACGGCGCCGAGCGCCTCCGGCTACCAGAAGGCCACCGGATACGCCTGCCCGGACACCGCGGAGTGCGACAAGCGCTACTTCGGCTTCGTCAACCAGCTCTACCGGGCGGCCTGGCAGTTCCGCGAGTACACGGTGCACCCCGACGACTGGCGCTACGGCGTCGGCACGAACGAGATCCAGTTCCACCCCGACACCGCGTGCGGCTCGAGCCGGGTGCGGATCGTGAACCAGGCCACGGCGAACCTCTACAACTACACGCCGTACCAGCCGAACGACGAGACGCTGGCGGCGCCGACCGGCCCGGCGGGCGACTGCTCGACCTATGGCAACCTCAACTTCTCGCGGCTCTACACCACCTGGTTCGGCGATCCGCTCGCCGTGCGGTACCCGGCCTTCATGCTCCCGTGCCTCGACTACGCGGGCGGCTTCGGGTGCCCGCCGACGCCCGGCCTGCGGGGCTGAACGGGGTTCAGCGGAGGATGCCGCGCTCCCGGGCGGCGGCGACCGCGGCGGTGCGGGAGCTGACGCCCAGCTTCGTGAAGATGTGCGCGAGATGCGACTTGACCGTCGTCTCGCTCACGAAGAGCTCGGCCGCGACCTCGGTGTTCGAGCGGCCCCTCGCGACCAGGTGCAGGACCTCGATCTCGCGTCCGCTCAGGCTGACGCGGGGAGTACGCAGGCGGTCGAGGAGGCGGGCCGCGATCCCTGGGGCCAGGGCGCTCTCCCCCGCCGCCGCGGCGCGCACCGCCGCGACGAGCTCGTGCGGCGGGGCGTCCTTCAGCAGGTAGCCGCTCGCGCCGGCCTCGACGGCGCCGAGGATGTCGGCGTCCGAGTCGTAGTTCGTGAGCACCAGCACGTAGGGCGCCGCGTCGAGCGCGCGGATGCGGCGTGTCGCGTCGGCTCCGCCGCCCTGCGCGTCGCCGAACTGCAGATCCATGAGCACGACGTC
>JAEWDJ010000203.1 GCA_023390155.1 Actinomycetes bacterium
GCCAGCACCCGTCCCTGGCGGGTCGTGCGGCCGAGCGTCAGCCCGAGGGAGGGGCGGAGATCGTCGAGCTTCCCGGTGCCACGCCCTGGAACAACACCTGGGCGGACGACGCGCCTCGCACGGCGGAACGTGCCGGTTCGCCCCGGTCCCGGGATGCCGGTTCCGACGCGGAGGAGGACGACGAAGCCGACCGGCAGAGCAAGAAGGTATCGGCCGTGACGATCCGGCAGCTCGCCCGTCGCGGCATGTCGCGGTGGGAGCTGGAGCAGGTGCTCCGCAAGCGCGAGCTGGAGCCGGAGATCTTCGCTCCCGAGCTGGATCGCCTCGAAGCGCTCGGCGTGATCGACGACGCCTCGCTCGCGGTGAGTCTCGCCTTCACGCAGCACAGTCGCAAAGGGCTCGGCCGCACCGCCATCGAGCAGGACCTCAAGCGGCGGCACATCGATCCCGAACTCATCGAGATCGCCCTCGCCGACATCGCCGACGAAGACGAGCTCGACCGCGCTACCGAGCTCGCGGTGAAGCGCATCGGCCAGCTGTCGTCCTACGACGACGAGACGGTCCGCCGCCGGCTCCACGGCTTCCTGGCCCGCAAGGGCTACAGCTCCGGCATCGTGCGGCAGGCGATGGACGCGGCGTTCGCCACTCGCAAGCGCGGCGGTGTGCGGTTCCAATAGACGTTCGGATCGGCGCCGGGGCGAACGTAGAATTGTGCGCATCATGAGCATCACCGAACAGCGCAGCACCATCGAGCCCTCGTCCGCAGCCGTCCGGGCCGATGGGAAGGCGCGCACCTACGAGGTCCGCACGTTCGGCTGCCAGATGAACGTGCACGACTCCGAGCGGCTGAGCGGCTCCCTCGAGGCGGCCGGCTACATCCCGGCCGACGGCGAGGAGGCGGACATCGTCGTCATCAACACGTGCGCGGTCCGCGAGAACGCCGACAACAAGCTCTACGGCAACCTGGGACACCTCGCCGGCATCAAGCGCCGGCACGAGGGCATGCAGATCGCCGTCGGCGGCTGCCTGGCCCAGAAGGACAAGAACGTCATCCTCGAGAAGGCGCCCTGGGTCGACGTGGTCTTCGGCACGCACAACATGGGCGCTCTGCCGAGCCTCCTCGAGCGTGCGCGCCACAACGACGCGGCCGAGATCGAGATCCTCGAGTCGCTCGAGACGTTCCCGTCGACGCTGCCGACCAAGCGCGACTCCTCGTACTCCGGCTGGGTCTCCATCTCCGTCGGCTGCAACAACACCTGCACGTTCTGCATCGTGCCGTCGCTGCGCGGCAAGGAGAAGGACCGTCGGCCCGGCGACATCCTGGCCGAGATCCAGGCGCTCGTCGACGACGGCGCGATCGAGGTCACCCTCCTCGGCCAGAACGTCAACTCCTACGGCGTGGAGTTCGGCGACCGCCAGGCGTTCAGCAAGCTGCTGCGGGCGGCCGGCCAGATCGAGGGGCTGGAGCGCATCCGCTTCACGAGCCCGCACCCGGCCGCGTTCACCGACGACGTGATCGACGCGATGGCGGAGACGCCGAACGTCATGCCGCAGCTGCACATGCCGCTGCAGTCGGGCTCCGACCGCATCCTGCGCAGCATGCGGCGCTCGTACCGCTCGGAGAAGTTCCTGGGCATCCTCGACCGCGTCCGCGCGAAGCTCCCGGACGCCGCCATCAGCACCGACATCATCGTCGGCTTCCCGGGGGAGACCGAAGAAGACTTCCTCGAGACCATGCGCGTCGTCGAGGCCGCACGCTTCGCCTCGGCGTTCACGTTCCAGTACTCCATCCGGCCCGGCACCCCGGCGGCGACCATGGCGGACCAGGTGCCGAAGGAGGTCGTGCAGGAGCGCTACGACCGACTGATCGCGCTCCAGGAGCGGATCTCCCTCGAGGAGAACCAGAAGCTCGTGGGCCGTGAGGTCGAGCTGCTCGTCGCCAACGGCGAGGGCCGCAAGGACGCCGACACCCGCCGCCTCAGCGGTCGCGCACGGGACAGCCGGCTGGTCCACTTCGAACTCCCCGAGGGGGCGGATACGCCGCGCCCGGGCGACGTCGTCACGGTCCGGGTCACGCAGGCGGCGCCCCACTACCTCATCGCGGACACCGTCCCCGGCGCACCCTTCGCCATCCGTCGCACCCGTGCGGGCGACGCGTGGGATCGTGCCGAGGCCGAGTCGTGCGCCGTCCCCGCCCACGGATCCGGTTCCGCCGGAGCGGCCGGCGCGGGCGCGGGACGCGTCTCCCTCGGCCTCCCGACCCTCCGCACCCGCGAGCCCCTGACCTCGCCGGGCGTCGGGACCATGCCCATCTACGACCCGACGGACGGCCAGCGCTGAGCACCCGGGTGCCGGGCGTCGTCGCCATCGTCGGACCCACCGGCACCGGCAAGACCGACCTCTCGCTCGCCCTCGCCGAGCGCCTGCGCGAGCAGGGCCGGGCGGCCGAAGTGGTCAACGCCGACGCGATGCAGCTGTACCGCGGGATGGACATCGGCACCGCGAAGATCCCGCCCTCCGAGTGGCGCGGCGTCCCGCACCACCTGTTCGACGTCCTCGACGTCACCGAGGAGGCCACGGTCGCGCGCTACCAGCCGGAGGCGCGCGCCACGATCGAGGGCATCCTCGCCCGCGGGGCGGTCCCCATCCTGGTCGGCGGGTCGGGTCTCTACGTCTCGAGCGTGATCTTCGACTTCCGGTTCCCCGGCACCGACCCCGAGCTCCGGGCCCGCCTGGAACAGGAGCTCGCCGAGCGCGGGCCGGGCATCCTGTTCCGTCGCCTCGCCGAACTCGATCCCGAGGCCGCGGCGCGCATCGGCTCCAGCAACGGGCGCCGCATCGTTCGCGCCCTGGAGGTCGCCGAGCTCACCGGCGAGCCGGTGAGCGGCACGCTGCCCGACGCGCCGGTGCCGTGG
>JAEWDJ010000265.1 GCA_023390155.1 Actinomycetes bacterium
CACCGGGGCCCGCCCGTGGTTGATCACGATGTCGGCGTCGCCGCGTCGCACGACCTCCACGAATCCCGTCGCCGGCTCCTCGACCACGGTGCGCCGCCGGAGGCCCGCCTCGGCGAGCAGGGCGTCCAGCAGCTGCGCCTCGGCACCCCGGCCCAACCGGGTCGCCAGGTACCAGGCGGCGCCGTCGCCGACGCGCTTGCGCGTGAGCGCGGGCCAGCCGGCGTAGTCGCCCTCGTCGAACGTCGCGAGCACCTCCGCATCGCGCACGCGGACCGCGTCCTGCCACTCGACGGCCTCGGTCGATCCCCCGGCGAAGAGCGACCCGGCGACGCGCACGGTCGGCGCGACCCGCGACTCGGCGGCGACAGGGATGGCGCCGGGGCGCTGCTGCGCCTCCGCGAGCGGCGTGTACTCCTCGATCCAGACGCCGAGCGTGTCCTGCAGAGAGCCGAGGTAGCCGCCGAGCCGCACGCGCAGGCGCTCGTCCACCAGCGCGGTCTGATCGGTGACGAGGACGGTCGAGCCGGCGCGCGCGGCCTCGTCGAGGCGGGCGAGCTGCTCGTCGGTCGCGACGTAGAGGGCGGGCGCGATGACGAGCGGGTACCCGGTCAGGTCCTCGTCGCCGCGCACGATGTCCACCACCAACCCGGCGTCGGTGAGGGCACCGTGCCAACGGGAGACCAGGGGCAGGTAGCTCTGGTGCGCGACGAGTCCGCGCTGCTCGATCGCCCACCAGCTGTCCCAGCTGAGCACGATCGCGGCCTGCGCGGGCGTCGGGGCGCCGACGAGCGGTGCGAGCTCCTGCAGCTCCGCGCCGAGGGCGGCGACCTCCCGCCACACCCGCGTGCCGGTGCCGCCGTGCGGGAGCATCGCCGAGTGGAAGCGCTCGGCGCCGACGGCGGACTGCCGCCACTGGAAGAAGAGGAGCGCGCCGGCCCCGCGGGCGAACGCCTGGTACGACAGGGCGCGCATCTGGCCCGGCCGCTTCGGCGCGTTCGCCGTGCGGAAGTTGACCGCGCTCGTGGACTGCTCCATCAGGATCCACGGCCGGCCGCCGCCGAGCGAGCGCATCAGGTCGCGCGAGAGCGCCGCGCCGCGGGCGCCGTCGGCGTCGGCCGGGTCGGGATAGAGGTCGTCCGCGATGACGTCGAGGTGCGGCGCCCAGCGCCAGTAGTCGGCGTTGCGGAACGCGCCCATGAAGTTCGTCGTGACGGGGACGGCCGGCGTGATCTCGCGCAGTACGGCCTTCTCGGCGAGGAAGCAGGCGAGCAGCTCGTCCGAGCTGAACCGGTCGAAGTCGAGCAGCTGCGCCGGGTTGCCGAAGGCCGGGGTCGCCCGCGGTGGGAGGATCTCGTCGAAGCCTCCATAGTGCTGCGACCAGAAGGTCGTGCCCCAGGCCGCGTTGAGCTCGTCGATCGTGCCGTACTTCGCCTCCAGCCAGCGGCGGAACGCGACGGCGCTCTCATCGCAGTAGCAGCGGGCGACATGGCAGCCGTACTCGTTGCCGATGTGCCAGAGCTGCAGCGCGGGATGCTCGCCGTACCGCTCGGCCATCGCGCGCACGAGCCGTCCGGCCGCCGCCCGGTAGGCGGGCGAGCTCGGGCAGTACTCCTGCCGGGACCCGGGCGAGAGCCGCACGCCCTCCGCGGTGACCGGCAGCGACTCCGGGTGCCAGCGCGAGAACCACGGCGGCGGGGAGGCCGTCGCCGTCGCCAGGTCGACCCGGATGCCGCCGCCGTGCAGCGTGTCGAGCACCCGGTCGAGCCAGGCGAAGTCGTACTCCCCCTCGCGGGGCTCCAGCAGCGCCCACGAGAAGACGCCGACGGTGGCGAGGGTGACGCCGGCCTCGCGCATGAGCCGGACGTCCTCGTCCCAGATCTCCTCCGGCCACTGCTCGGGGTTGTAGTCGCCGCCGAACCACGGTCGATCGCTGAAGACGGGACGCATGAGGTGCGTGTTCCTTTCGGGTCGCGCCGCGCTACTTGATCGCGCCGGCACTGATGCCGTCGACGATCTGGCGCTGGGCGAAGAGGTAGAAGATGACGACCGGCACGATGGAGATCAGCGTCGCGGCCAGCAGGATCTGCGGCTGCGGCGTCTCGGCCGAGACGAAGCTGGTCAGCCCGCGCTGCACCGGCATGAGCGAGCTGTCGTTGAAGATCACGAGCGCCATGAGGTACTCGTTCCAGACGGCGAAGGCCTGGATGACCGCCACGGCCGCGAGGCCCGGCTTGGCCAGGGGCAGCATGATGCGGAAGAAGATCCCGATCGCCGAGGCGCCGTCGAGCGCGGCCGCCTCTTCGAGGTCCTTCGGCTGCGAGGCGAAGAACGAGCGCATGATGAGCGTGGAGATCGGGATGCCCGCGGTGATGAGGATGAAGATGTACCCGGGCCGGGTGTTGGCGAGGTCGAGCGCGAGCAGCACCTTGTACTGGGCCAGGAACATCGCCGGCGCCGGGATGATCATCACCGCGAGGATGAGCGCGGTGAACACGCCCTTTCCCTTGAACTCGAGCCGGGCGAGGGCGTAGCCGGCGAGGCTCGACACCAGCAGGATCCCGGCCACCGCGCACAGCGTGTAGACGATGCTGTTGGCGAGGTACACGGCGAGGTTGCCCTTGACCCAGGCGGTCGCGAAGTTCTGCCACTGCGGCACCGCCGGGATCAGGGAGTCGCCCTTCAGCAGCTCGGGCAGCGTCTGCATCGAGCCCGAGATCATCCAGAGGATGGGGAAGACGGCGCTGAGGGCGGCGGCCACCAGCAGGGCGTAGAGGGCGATGCGGCCCGGCCGCAGCGGGCGCCGGCGGGTCCGCTGCTCGGCGGAGGCCCGGGGGCGGGCGTCGACGAGCTCGCTCGCGCTCGTCGTCATGGTCGTTGTCATGGTCGTCCTTCCCGCCGGTCAGCCGTTCGCGCGGCGGCGCGAGAAGCCGAGCTGCAGCAGCGACAAGATGATGAGGGCGCCGCCGAAGATGACGGACATCGCGGCGGCCTGGCCGTAGTTGTTGTAGGTGAACGCCTGCGTGAAGATCTGCAGCGTGGGCACCATGGTCGTGTAGCCGGGGCCGCCGTTGGTCAGCACCTGCACGGTCCCGAAGATCTGCAGGGCGGCGAGCAGGGTGAGGAGGCTGACCACCGTGGTCACCGGCGCGAGCTGCGGCCAGGTGATGTAGCGGAACTTGGCCCAACCGCGCGCGCCGTCGAGCTCGGCCGCCTCGTAGAGGTACTTCGGGATGTCCTGCAGCCCGGCGAGGAACAGGATGAAGCCGAATCCCCAGTGCAGCCAGAGGAAGACCCCGATCACGGCGAGCATGGCCACGTTCGGGTCGTTGAGCCAATCGTGCTGGAGGAACGGGAGCCCGATCCAGCCGAGGATCTTGTTGATGACGCCCGAGCGCGGGTCCAGCATCGCCGAGAAGACCATGCCGACGACGACCACGGAGGGCACGCTCGGCAGGTAGTAGATCGTGCGGAACACCGTGCGGCCCTTGCGGATGGCGTTCACGGCGAGGGCCATGACCATCGAGACGCCGTTGCCGACGACGAAGCCGACGGCTCCGAAGATCAGGACGTTCTTCATCGACGCCCAGAACGCCACGTTCGTGAACGCGCTGTCGTAGTTGCGCACGCCCACCCACGGCGTGTCCGGGCTGACGCCGTCCCACGACTGGAAGCTCAGGACGATCGACTCGACGAACGGGACGAGCGTGAACACGGCGATCAGCGCGATCGCCGGGAGGAGGAACAGGTAGCCGGTGAGACTGCGCCGGCGCGCGGTGCTGCGCCGCTTGCGCGGCGCCCCGGACGGGCGCCGCGCAAGGGTGGTGCTGACGGACGTGGTCACTGGCTGGCGTCCTGTGCGCTCTGGACGTCGGCGAGCAGCTCCTTGACCGTCATCTGGCCGAGCACGAGGCTCTGCACGTCGCGGTTGATCGCGTCGAGCACCTGGGGGCTGAACGTGTTCGGGATGACCTGCTGGCTCTTCGCCGCCGCCGCGTACCCGGTGAGCGTGTCCGGCAGCTTGGCGCTCTTCAGCAGCTCGGGGCTGGTCGGGATGATGTACGCCTCCTTCGCGAACACCTCCTGCTGGGCGGGCTCGGTGAGCCACTTCACGAAGTCGAGCGAGGCCTCGACGTGCTCGCCGCGCGGGTTGATGACCGCGCCCTTCCCGGGGACGCCCGGGGAGCGCGGCGTGTACTTGGCGTCCGACGCCTTCGGGAGCGCGAGCGAGAAGAAGGACGTGTAGTCCGGTGCCGTCTTGTGGGCGACCGAGACGCCGGGCGACGCGTCGAAGATGGTGCCGACGCTGTGCTTGGTGAAGAAGTTCGTCTCCACGGTGGGGTTGTCCGTCTGGCCGCCCGGGATGGCGCCGCCCTGGATCGCGTCGGCCTTCTTCAGGTCGGCGATCACCTGGAACGCCTTCTCCCATCCGGCCGAGGTCCACTTGTAGTCGCCGGCGAAGGTGTCGTTGATCTGCTTGTCCGTCAGCCAGTTGGAGGCGAGGTACTGCACGAACTGGGGCGAGAGGGAGGCGGCCACCGAGAACCCGCCGTTCGGGTTCTTGTTGCTGGCGGCGAGCTGCGTGATCAGCTCCGAGACCGTCTTCGGCGGATCGTTCGCGTCGAGGCCGGAGTTCGCGGTGTCGGAGAGGAGCCCGTACGCCTGGTTCTCCCAGTGCACCGTGTAGATGCCGGGCTTGACGCCGAGGTTGTTGCCCGTGGCGAAGGTCGCCAGCTCGATCACCTCGGGGGTGAAGTTCTTGCTCCAGCCGCCCTTCAGCTCCTTCGTCAGGTCGAGCGCCCAGCCCGCCTTGTAGAACGGCGCCATGGAGGTCGGGTTGAACGACGAGTAGATGTCGGGCATCTTCTTGGACTGCGCGTCCGCCTGGAGCTTCGGGAGGTAGTCGACCGGCCCCGGGGTGTCGATGGTCACCGTGACCCCGGTCTCCTCGCCGTACTTCTTGGCGAGCTCGGTCAGGACCGCCTCCTGGCCGCGCGACTGGTTCAGGAACGTCAGCGTGACGTCCTTCTCCGCCGTCGCGGTCGCCGTGGCGGTCGAGGCGCTCGAGCCGCCGGCGGAGCAGCCGGTCAGCAGCAGGGCGGTCGCGGCGACGGCCGCTGCGGCCGCGAGGCCGCTGCGCCGGCCGATCTTGGATCGATTCAACGTGCGTGAAAGCATTCGTCCTCACCTTTGAAAGACGCCAGGGCGGTGCGCCCCGGCCGTAGGAATGGGTCGTGCAGGATGCTCAACTCTGAGTCGCTTATAGAGTTCGCACCTGGATGGTAACCAGGCACCGCGAGCGATGTCAATTCTTAGGCGACAATAGTTTTGGGATCTTTTGGGCTAGGGTTTCGGCATGACGAGTACGGTCGGTGTGCGCGGTCCGCGCGGCAGCTACGCCAAGACGAAGGAGCGCCGGCGCCAGATCGCGGAGGCCGCCCTCGACCTCGTGCTCGAGAAGGGCCACCGCGCCCTCATCACGGCGGAGGTCGCGGAACGGGCGGGCCTGAGCGAGCCCGGCGTGCTCTACCACTACCCCACCAAGGACGACCTGCTGCTGGCGGCCCTCCGCCTCTCGGACGAGTTCGAGTGGTCAACGATGCCGCTCGGCGAGTCGATCCAGCGCGCCCCCGAGCGCGCGGCCGAGAGCCTCCGGCGCATCAACGTCGTCCGCCTCCACACCGCGATGTTCGGCGAGTCCAGCGACCCGTCGCATCCGGCGCACGAGTACTTCAAGGAGCGCTGGCGCGCCGGTGACGAGCGCATGGTCGAGAGCATCCGCCGGCTCCAGGCCGCGGGCGCCATCGACACGGCCGTCGACCCCGTCCGCGTCTCCCGGTGGATCCACACCGCGTGGGAGGGCCTCCAGCTCCAGTGGCTAGCCGAGCAGGACTTCGACATCGCGGTCGAGCTGCGCGCGCTCATCGAGCGCATCCTCGGCGTCTCGCTCGCAGAACTCGACCGCGCGAGCGCACCGGCCGAGTAGTCGCCCGGCGGCCTGCACCTCCCCCATGATGGGAGGAGCCCCGCCGACGATCCGATGGAGGACACCGTGACGACGCCCATCCCCCTGCCCGCTCTGGACTTCGACCTCACGACGGGCGACCCCGCCGCCTGGCGCTCGGCCGACGGAGCGCTGGAGGTCGCCGCCCCCGCGCACACCGACCTCTTCGTCGACCCGAGCGGCGCAACCGGCGACAGCGGCGTGGCCGCCGAGAGCATGCTCAACGCGGTGACCCTGCTGGGCGACCCGGGCGACGGCGACTTCCTGCTCTCCGCCCGGGTCGGCGTCGACTTCCGCGGAACCTACGACGCCGGGGTTCTCCTGGTGTGGTCGGACGAGCGGACCTGGGCCAAGCTCTGCTTCGAGCGGTCCCCGCACGCGGAGCACAGGGGGGTGGCGGTGGGGACGCGCGGCACGGCCGACGACGCCAACGGGTTCGTCGTCGACGGCGACGCGGTCCACCTGCGGGTGTCGCGCATCGGCCGCGTGTTCGCCTTCCACGCCTCGCTCGACGGCGAGCGCTGGTCGTTCGTCCGCGCCTTCACGCTCGGCGACACCGGCACGACCGCGCGCGTCGGCTTCGAGGGACAGAGCCCGGTCGGCGACGGCTGCACGGCGCGGTTCGAGGGCATCCGGTTCGAGCGGCGGACGCTGGGAGATCTGCGCGACGGGTCGTGAACGAGGTGAGCGAGC
>JAEWDJ010000303.1 GCA_023390155.1 Actinomycetes bacterium
CGGCTGCGCGACCCGCGACGAGTCGCTCGAGCCGGGCGATCGCGGCGCCTCCGGTGGTGTGCATCCGGCCAGCATCAGCGCGAGCGCCGCCGTGGCGCTCCCGACTGCGACGGCCGCGGCGAGCGGACGGTGTTCCCCCATGTGATCCCCCTCGAATCGTTGCACCCTGTCTACCAGACGACGGCGAGCGGCGACCTGCGCGCACTCGATGACGCGCGGGCCCACGCGCGATCAGGCGGCTGCGGGAGCCGGGGACGGGTCGACCGTTCCGGGCGTGGCCCCGCGCGGCTCCCGCATGCCCACGAACAGCAGATAGAGGGCGAGCGACAGCTCCCACGCGAACATCGGGGCCGCCGCGAGGCCGCCCGCGGGCGAGACCTGCGGGAAGAGGCCGTAGAGGATGGCGATGGCGGAACCGAGCAGGGTGACGCATCCGACCAGCCCGAGCAGCGGGATCCAGCGGGGCACCAGACGCGACCGCAGGAGGAGGAGCGCCAGGAGCGCCGTGCTGACCGTGAGGACGAGGTTGGGTCCGAGCCAGAACGTGGCGTCGTGCAGTCCGACCAGCACCGCGGCGGCGGGAGCCGCGGTGCCCGACCGCTCCGGCATGCCGGCGAGGGCGATGACGCTGGCGACCCCGACGAGGATGACGGCGGCCTCGAGGATGCGCAGGCCGACGTGGCCGAGGGCCGAGGCGGGGCCCCAGCGCTTCACGACGGGGTAGAGGCCGACGGCCGTGCCGACGACGCAGACGGCCAGGGCGCTCTCGAGCAGCGCTCCGGTGAGCGCGGCGGCCTGCGAGGACCGCGCCGTCGCAGCGGACCCGCCGGTGAGGATCGGCCCGTAGAGGACGGTCGCGACCACCGAGGTGACGTGGGTGACGAGATACAGCGCGCCCACCGCGAGCGAGGTGCGTCTGAGCGGGGACATGGCCCCTCCTTTCAAAGGTGTACGGTGTACACCTCAGTACGATAGGTGTACGGCGTACGCTTGTCAACGGGAGGTCCGGATGACGACGACCGAGGGGCCGGCGGCCCGCCGCACGCGCCTGAACCGCGAGACGGTGCTGCAGCGGGCCGTGGAGCTCGCCGACGCCGAGACACTCGAATCGGTCAGCATGCGCCGGCTGGCGGGCGAGCTCGACGTGGTGCCGATGGCGCTCTACAAGCACGTCTCGGGCAAGGAGGACCTCGCCGCCGGGATGCTCGATCAGGTGCTGGTCGGCATGGAGGCGCTCCGGGCCGGGCCGGGCACCGCAGCGACCGCGTTGGGATGGCGCTCCACCCTCCGCTCGCGCATCCTCGCCACCCGCGCCTCCCTCCTCCGCCACCCCTGGGCCCTGACCGTGATCGAGTCGAGCACCACGCCCACCCCGACGGTCCTCGCCTACCTCGAGGGCACGATCGAGGTGTTCCTGCGGGCGGGCTTCTCGCCCGCGCTCACCCACCAGGCCATGCACGCCCTCGGGTCGCGGGTGTGGGGGTTCACCCACGAGCTCTTCCCGGCGCCGCCGCCCGCCTCGGCCGAGGAGGCGGCGGCCGCGGCGGCCGCCCTCGCCGAGCACTTCCCCGGCATCCTCGCCGTCGCGGGCGCCGCCCGACACGACGCGAACGGCATCCTCGGCCCAGGATGCGACGACCAGTTCGAGTTCGAGTTCGCGCTCGACCTGCTGCTGGACGGGTTCGAGGCGCGGCGGGCCGCAGAGGCCGACTGATCCGTCTCGCGGCGGATGCGGATGCCCCTCGCGGCGGATGCCTCCCGCGCCCACCGCTGCGAGCGTGGAGGGATGCCCCGCCTCCCGCATCGCCGCCTCCTGTCCACCGCGCTCACGCTGTCCGCCCTCGTCGCCCTCACCGGGTGCACGGCATCCGCCCTCCCCGGAGCGGCGGCGGATGCGGCGAGTGCCACCGCCCCCGGCGCGGACTCCTCCCAGGAGGGCGCCCCGACCGGCGACGGGCCGCTCACCGACGACGACGGCTACATCCCCGACGGCTCCTCCCTCCCCCTCGACAGCGGCAGGCCCGCGATCACGCGGCTCGACCCCGTCCTCCTCGCCGCGCTGCGCGACGCCCAGGAGGCGGCCGCCGACCGCGGCACCGTCCTCACCATCGCCGACGGCTGGCGCTCGGAGCGCTACCAGGAGCGGCTCTTCGCCGACGCCGTGACGCGGTACGGGAGCGAGGAGGAGGCGTCCCGCTGGGTGAAGCGCGGGGCCGACTCCGCGCACGTCAGCGGCGACGCGGTCGACATCGCGACCGCGGACGCTATGGACTTCCTGAACCGGTTCGGCGCGGAGTGGGGGATCTGCCAGGCGTACGCCAACGAGATGTGGCACTTCGAGCTGCTCACCGAGCCCGGCGGCACCTGCCCCCAGCCCGCGGCGGACGGGCGGGGCTAGAGCACTAAACTGGTCGCCGTGTCCAAAGTCTTGAGCAGTCTCCCGGTCGGTGAACGAGTCGGCATCGCGTTCTCGGGAGGTCTCGACACCTCCTGCGCGGTCGCCTGGATGCGCGAGAAGGGTGCCATCCCCTGCACCTACACCGCCGACATCGGCCAGTACGACGAGCCCAACATCGGCGAGGTGCCCGGCCGGGCGCACGAGTACGGCGCCGAGATCGCCCGTCTGGTGGACGCGAAGGCCGCGCTCGTGGAGGAGGGCCTGATCGCCCTGCAGTGCGGCGCGTTCCACATCCGCTCGGGCGGCAAGACCTACTTCAACACGACCCCGCTCGGCCGCGCGGTGACCGGCATCATGCTGGTGCGCGCGATGATGGAGGACGGCGTCGAGATCTGGGGCGACGGCTCCACCTACAAGGGCAACGACATCGAGCGGTTCTACCGCTACGGCCTGGTGGCCAACCCGCGCCTGCGCATCTACAAGCCGTGGCTCGACTCCGCGTTCGTCGAGGAGCTCGGCGGCCGCAAGGAGATGAGCGAGTGGCTCGTCGCCCGCGGCTTCCCCTACCGCGACGCCACCGAGAAGGCGTACTCGACCGACGCCAACATCTGGGGCGCCACCCACGAGGCGAAGCGCCTGGAGGAGCTCGACGCCGGCCTCGACATCGTCGACCCGATCATGGGCGTCGCCGCCTGGCGGGAGGACGTCGAGGTCGTCCCCGAGACCGTCACCGTGCGCTTCGAGAGCGGCCGCCCGGTCGCGATCAACGGCGTCGAGTACAGCGACGCCGTCGCCCTCGTGCTCGAGGCGAACGCCATCGGCGGCCGCCACGGCCTCGGCGCGTCCGACCAGATCGAGAACCGCATCATCGAGGCGAAGAGCCGCGGCATCTACGAGGCTCCCGGCATGGCGCTGCTGCACATCGCCTACGAGCGCCTGCTCAACGCCATCCACAACGAGGACACGGTCGCCAACTACCACAACGAGGGCCGCCGCCTCGGCCGCCTGATGTACGAGGGCCGCTGGCTCGACCCGCAGTCGCTCATGCTGCGCGAGTCCCTGCAGCGCTGGGTCGGCTCCGCCATCACCGGCGAGGTCACGCTGCGCCTGCGCCGCGGCGACGACTACACGATCCTGGACACCACGGGCCCGGCGCTCAGCTACCACCCCGACAAGCTGTCCATGGAGCGCGTCGGCAACGCGGCGTTCGGCCCGGGCGACCGCATCGGCCAGCTGACCATGCGCAACCTCGACATCGCCGACTCCCGCTCGCGCCTCGAGCAGTACGCCGCCTCCGGCCTCATCGGCGGGCCGACCGCCGAGCTCGTCGGCGAGCTGCAGGCCGGCAGCGCGCGCGCCATCCTCGAGCTCGACGTCAGCGAGACGGACGACGAGCTCTCGCGCGAGATCGACGCCAGCTCCGAGGGCGCTGCCTTCGACGCGGGCACCGACTGAGGCACCCGCTCTCGGGCCGCAGCACCCGAGATAGTCAGCCTGCTGACTATCTCGGGTAGACTGCGCCCATGGGCAAGCGGATCGGGATCGCGGCATGGGTCGCGGGCGTGCTGGTGCTGGTGGTCGTCGGATTCCTCGGCTGGGCGAACACGCCGATGATGGGCGAACGGCCGGCGGCGATGAAGGCGTGGACGGACGCGTCCGTGCAGATCCGGGACGCCGGTCCCGCGGTCGTGATGTCGCCGACCGGCGACGCGTCCGGGCAGGGGCTGGTCTTCATCCCGGGCGCACGGGTCGACCCGTACGCGTACCTGTACAAGCTGTCGGGCGCGGTCGCCGAGACCGGGCTGACCGTCGTCGTCACGAAGCCGACGCTCAACTTGGCCTTCTTCGACACGCGACCGCTCGACACCTTCACCTCGCTCGCGCCCGACGTGACCGAGTGGGCGGTCGGCGGACACTCCCTCGGCGGCGTGCGCGCCTGCCAGCTGGCGGACGATCCGGCGGTCAGCCGACTCATCCTGTTCGGCAGCTACTGCGCGAACGACGTGTCGGGCACCGACCTGCGGGTGCTGTCGATCGGCGGGGAGAACGACGGGCTGAGCACGCCGGCGAAGATCGAGGGCGCTGCACACCTGCTGCCCGCGGATGCGACGTTCGTCGAGGTGCCGGGCATGACGCACGCGCAGTTCGGCGACTACGGCCTCCAGCCGGGCGACGGCACGTCGACGATCACCGACGAGCAGGCGCGCGACGCGATCACGGAGGCACTGGCCTCGGTACTCTGAGACGATGGACGCACGCGCCGAGGAGGAACAGCACCGCCCCGAGAACTGGCCGCTCGGCCGCCTGCTGGGCGCCGCCTCCCGCGCGGTCGAACGGGCCTGGGCCGAGGCCCTGGATGCGCGCGGGCTGACCCACGCCGGGCTGATCGTGCTGCACCTGCTCGAGTCGGGGTTCTCGTCGCAGGCCGACCTGGCCCGCATCGCCCAGGTGGAGGCGCAGACGATGTCGCGCACGGTCGACCGCCTGGAGCGGGAAGGGCTCGTCACGCGCGAGCCGGACCCCTCCGACCGCCGTCGTCACCTGCTCTCGATCACGCCCGCCGGCCGATCGGCCTTCGAGGCCGTGCGCGGACTCGAGGACGACGTCTTCCCCGAGGTCGACGACCCGGCCGCGCTGCGCGCCGCGCTCATCCGCATCGTCACCTCGTCGCGCTAGCGGTCACGCCGCGGACGCCGGCGCCTCCCCCGCGGGGACCTTGACCGTCAGGCTCAACGGGTCGACCCAGGTGCGCATCGCGGTCACCTCGCCGAACAGGTCGCCGTCGAGGTCGACCGGCTCGGGACGGCTCAGCCGGATGACCAGCTCCTTGCCCTTGAGGTAGTTCATGGCGCGGATCTCCTTGTCGGCGCCCATCAGCCGGCGCCCGGCACTCGTGCGGCGCAGCACCCCGTTCTCCCAGAAGATCTTCACGACGATCTGCACCCAGCCGACGAACCCCTGCGGTCGCAGCACGACGATGTCGAACTCGCCGTCGTCGACCGCGGCGTCCGGCAGCAGGAGGATGTTGGCCGGCAGCGACCCGCAGTTGCCCACCATGACGGTGTGCGCCCGCATCGCGTGCACTTTCCCGCCGTCGAGGCGGTAGCGCAGGCGCAGCTCGTTCTTGTCGCGCAGCACGGTGCCGATCGCCTTGACGTAGGCGAGCCAGCCGGCCTTGGCCTTGAGGTCGTCGTCGGTCGCGGCGATCATCCGGGCGTCGATGCCGAAGCCGGCCATCACGAGGTAGGCGCGCTTCGTGGTGGTGCCGTCGCCGTCGCGCAGCTCGGCGACGCCGACGTCGATGGGCCGGTCGTCGCCGCCGAACGCGCTGTCGAGGGCGTTCTCGACGTCGTCGAGGGTGAGGTCGAGATTGCGGGCGAGGAGGTTGCCCGTGCCCGACGGGAGCAGCGCGAGCGGGGTGCCCGTGCCGCGAAGGGTCTCCGCGACCGTGCGGACCGTGCCGTCGCCGCCGGCGGCGATCACGACGTCGACCTTGCGGTCGAGCGCCTCCCGCGCCTGGCCGGTGCCGGGATCCTCGGGCGTCGTCTCCAGCCACAGCGTCGGCTCCCAGCCCCAGCGCTCCTCGGCGGCGGACAGGGCGGCACGGAGGGCGGGCTCGTCGACCTTCACGGGGTTGACGACGATCGCGGCGATGCTCATGGGGGTCCTTTCGTCCCGACGACCGTACCGGGATGCGGGGCCCGCGTCAGCCCTTGCCGCTCTTCCCCTTGCCGTTCCCGGGGCCTTTGTCGCCTTTGCCGCTGTCCTTGCCCGGGCCGTTGCCTTTCTCGTTCCCGTTGCCCTTCCCGCTGTTCCCGGTGTCGACGGTGGAGTCGTCGGTCGCGGGCGCCCCGCCGTCGTCGGTGGGGGTCGGCGCCGGGACCACGGCCGGCTCCACCGTCGCGGGAGGTGCCGTCACGCTGGGGGTCGGCCGGTCGGTCGGCCCGGTGTCCGCCTCGCCCGGGGATGTGCTCAGGATCGCGCCGAGGGACAGCGCCACGGTGACCGCGGCGGCACTCGCCACGCCGATGCCGGCCGCCAGCCAGGGTCGGCGGCGCCGGTCCCGCGGACGCAGACGGACCGTGGGGGCGGTGGGGCC
>JAEWDJ010000342.1 GCA_023390155.1 Actinomycetes bacterium
GACCGACTCCGCTCCCGGGAAGGTCTGCCCGAAGGGCGCGGACTCCTGCACCAGCTCGGTCGCGAGCGGGAGGCCGTCCACCGGCACGATCGTGTGCGTGCGTGCGGCATAGGGGCCGCGCCGCCCGTCCTCGCCCACCTGGAGGCGGACGCGGGTGCGCCATCCCGTGCCGTCGGCCGACTCGCCGGCGACCGGCTCGACCTCGACCCGGCCTCCGCTCGGGCTCACGCGGGCGATCGCCTCGGCGTCGAGGTGCGCGGTGCGCTGCAGCGCGTCCTCGATCACCCGGCGCTTCAGCTCGCGCTGGTGCTCGAGCCGGATGTGACCGAACTCCGCCCCGCCCGCCCTCTGCTCGGGCGCGCGGTCGATCGACGCGGCCTCCCAGATGTGGTCCTGCCGCTCTGGGGCGGCCTCGATCACCTCGACGGCCTCGCCGCGCCAGAACCGGTCGTGGGTGCGGTCGGAGATCCGGGCACGGATCCGCTCGCCGGGGAGCGTGTCGGGCACGAACACGACGCGCCCCTCGTGGCGCGCGACGAACACGCCGCCGTGGGCGACGTTGGTAATGTCGAGGTCGACCTCATCGTTCTGGGGCATCCTTCGAGCATCCCACAGGTGACCATGCGCCTCTACCTCGCCTCCACCTCCCCCGCCCGCCTCGCGCTGCTGCGCGCCGCCGGCATCGAGCCGGTCGTCGTGCCCTCCCATGTCGACGAGCCCGCCGCCGTCGCCGCGGCCGAGGCCGAGCACGGCCCGCTCGGGCCGGACGCCATGGTGCAGCTGCTTGCCCGCCTGAAGGCGGAGGCCGTGCGCGGCACCCTCGACGGGGAACCCCTCGACGGCCTCATCCTCGGCGGCGACTCCGCCTTCGCGATCGACGGCCTCATCCACGGCAAGCCGCACCTGCCCGAGGTCGCCCGGGAGCGCTGGATCGCGCAGCGCGGCCGCACGGGCGTCCTCCACTCGGGTCACTGGCTGATCGACCACCGCGACGGCCGTGAGAACCGCGCGGTCGGCGCCACCGCCCGGGCCGCCGTCACGTTCGCCGACGTCACCGACGCGGAGATCGACGCGTACGTCGCCAGCGGCGAACCGCTCGAGGTCGCAGGCGCCTTCACGGTGGACAGCCTGGGCGGGCCGTTCATCACGCGCGTCGAGGGCGACCCGAGCACGGTGGTGGGACTCTCGCTCTCCACGCTCCGGGAGCTCGTCCGGGAGCTCGGGGTCGAGTGGACGGACCTCTGGAACCGTTTGTAGACCCTCCAATCGCTCGCCGTTCCATTTTTGTGAGGATCGTCCAAAACGCGGGGTGCCGAGCGGCATAGGCTAGAGAACTGTGCCAGCCATCACCAAGGTTCTCATCGCAAACCGGGGCGAGATCGCCGTCCGCGTCATCCGCGCCGCGCAGGACAGCGGGATCGGCTCCGTCGCCGTCTACGCCGACCAGGACCGCGACGCCCTCCACGTGAAGCTCGCCGACGAGGCGTACGCCCTCGAGGGCTCGACCAGTGCAGAGACGTACCTGGTCATCGACAAGCTGCTCTCGATCGCCCGCCGCTCCGGCGCCGACGCCGTCCACCCGGGCTACGGCTTCCTCGCCGAGAACGCCGACTTCGCCCGCGCCGTCATCGGTGCCGGGCTCACCTGGATCGGCCCCTCGCCCGAGGCCATCGAGCGCCTGGGCGACAAGGTCTCGGCCCGCCACGTCGCCGAGAAGGTCGGCGCCCCGCTCGCGCCGGGCACCCTGAACCCGGTGGCCGACGCCGCCGAGGTCCTGGAGTTCGTCGACCAGCACGGCCTCCCGGTCGCCATCAAGGCGGCGTTCGGCGGCGGCGGCCGCGGCCTCAAGGTCGCCCGCACCCGCGACGAGGTCGCCGAGCTGTTCGAGTCCGCGACCCGCGAGGCCATCGCCGCCTTCGGCCGCGGCGAGTGCTTCGTCGAGAAGTACCTCGACCAACCGCGCCACGTCGAGACGCAGTGCCTGGCCGACGCCTACGGCAATGTGGTCGTCGTCTCCACCCGCGACTGCTCGCTCCAGCGCCGCCACCAGAAGCTCGTCGAGGAGGCGCCCGCGCCGTTCCTGACCGCCGAGCAGACCGAGCAGCTCTACACGGCCTCCAAGGCCATCCTCAAGGAGGTCGGGTACCAGGGCGCCGGCACCTGCGAGTTCCTCATCGGCAAGGACGGCACTGTGTCGTTCCTCGAGGTGAACACCCGCCTCCAGGTCGAGCACCCGGTCTCGGAGGAGGTCACCGGCATCGATCTCGTCCGCGAGCAGTTCCGGCTCGCCGAGGGCGGCACGCTCGACTACGACGACCCGGCGCCGCGCGGCCACTCGTTCGAGTTCCGCATCAACGGGGAGGACGCCGGCCGCGGCTTCATCCCCTCCCCCGGCCCGGTGCACGTGTTCAAGCCCGCCGGCGGCCCCGGCGTTCGCGTCGACAGCGGCATCCAGGCCGGCGACGAGATCAGCGGCGCGTTCGACTCCATGCTCGCCAAGCTCATCGTCACCGGCTCCAGCCGCGAGGAGGCGCTCGAGCGCTCCCGCCGCGCGCTGGCCGAGTTCGAGGTCGCCGGGCTGCCGACCGTGCTGCCGTTCCACCGCGCGATCGTGACCGACCCCGCCTTCGCCCCGCAGGACGGCGAGCCGTTCTCGATCTACACCCGCTGGATCGAGACCGAGTGGATCAACGAGATCGAGCCGTGGTCGGGCGAGCTGGGCGAGCAGGCCCCGGCCGAGCGCCGCAGCAGCGTCGTCGTCGAGGTCGAGGGCAAGCGCATCGAAGTGTCGCTGCCCGCGAAGCTCCTCACCGGCGGCGGCTCGGCCTCCGCCGCCGCCGCTCCGGCTCCGCGCCGCCGCGGCACGTCCGGCGCCGTCGACACCGCCACCGGCGACTCGCTCACCGCGCCCATGCAGGCCACCGTGGTCAAGGTCGCGGTTGAGGACGGCGACGAGGTCGTCAAGGGCGACCTCGTGCTCGTGCTCGAGGCCATGAAGATGGAGCAGCCCCTCACCGCCCACAAGGACGGCACCATCGCCGGCATCAACGCCACCGTCGGCGAGACCGTCTCCTCGGGGCACCTCCTCCTCAACATCGTCTGAAGCAGCGGGCGCTCTCTGCCGCCCTGCCTTTTCTGTCGCCCTGCCTGTCTCTGGCGTCCTGCCTTCTCTGTCGCTAACGGAGGAGATCCTGAGCCCACCGGCCCGGGATCTCCTCCATCAGCCGTTTTCAGGCCCGTTCAGCGACGGATCTCCTCCACTACTGGCAGCACCTCCTCGACGAACGCCACGACCCGATCGGCGTCCTCCAGCACCTGACGGGCCGCGAACCGCAACCGCCGCAGCCCCCGCAGCTCGAGCGCGGAGTCGCGGAGCCGGTCGCGCTCGAACGCGGCCGGATCCGAATGGAACGCGAACCCGTCGACCTCGATGTGCAGCACGCCGTCCACACGCATGTCGATGCGGCCGACCCCGGGCACGGCGATCTGCTGCTCCACGAGGTGGCCTCTCGCGGTGAGGCGCTGCCGAAGGATCGACTCGACCCCTGACTCCGAACCCGGTCTGGCGTCGGCCGCGACCCTCCGCGACGCCGCGGGCTCACCCTCGAACAGCCGACGCAGCTGAGCCGGCACCACTTTGCCGGAGGAGAGGGCCGTGTCGAGGACGGCGACGGCGGTCTCCCGGTCAGCGCAGCGGACCACCGAGCGCAGGCAGTCGGCGAGCGAGACCCACCAGAGCTCGTCGTGCGCGTCCAGCCGCCCCCAGTGCCGCACGGTCGCGGGTCCCGATCGGCCGGCGTGCTGCGGGAAGGCGAGGTGCGTGCGCGCGTCCGTCCCGCCCCACAATCCGTAGGAGCGGGCGGCGGACACGCACGACAGCCGCCCGCCGTGACGGAGCGCATCCATCCCGCTCGGGAGGAGCGACGGCAGCGCGTAGACACCGCGCCGCGGGCGCACGACGCTGCCCTGTTCGACGGCGGCTCGGAGCGCGCGGTCGGTGACGCCGGCCAAGCGCAGGGTGCGCGTGGTCGCTGCGCCGCCTGTCTCGCGGAGGATTCGTGCCCAGATCATCCCGTCAGGATCCTGTGCCTTGGGCCGGCCGAGTGTGGTGGCGGGAAATCTGTGGAGAACCGGGCGGCTGTGAACGGAGGAGATCCGGCGCGACACGCCGCGAAACGGCAGCGAACGGAGGAGATCGGGCACGAGAGAGGGCGGATTTCCTCCGTTAACCACAGGCCCGGCGGCCCGTCTACTCCTCCGGGGTCTGGCCCTTCAGGGAGATGCTGATCTCGTCGGCGTCGAGGTTGGTGAGGGCGGCGGCGAGGACGTCGGCGTCGTAGGTGCCGTCGTCGCGGGCGTCGAGGAGGGCGGTGCGCTGGGCGTGGAGGCGGTCGAGTGCGTATTGCTTGAAGGCGAGCATGCTCTCGGGGGTGCGCTCGCGCGACTCCGGCATCGGGATGTGCTGCGCGGCCTCGAGCAGCATGGCGTTGACGCGCCGGCGCTCGGCCGCCTGGGCGTCCGGGTCGACTTGGGCGGGCTTGACCACTTTGAGGAGCCAGCCGATCGTGCCGCCCTGCAGCAGCAGCGAGCCGGCGGCGACCAGGAACGCGACCAGCACCAGCACCGGGCGGGACGGCGTGTCTTCCAGCGGCAGGGTCTGGGCGGCCGCGACGGTGACCGCGCCGCGCATCCCGGCCCACACCACGACGGCGCCCTCGCGCCAGCCGAGCGGTGCGCCGGTGAAGTAGTCGATGTCGGCGAGGGTGCGCCGCAGCCGGGTGGTGAAGCGGCCGACGTCGCGCTCCGACGGCACGCGGCCCGCGCCCGGACCCCCCGAACGCACGAGCGCCTTCGGGTCGTTGTCGGCGTCCGCGATGCGTTGCTGCATGGTCTCGATG
>JAEWDJ010000345.1 GCA_023390155.1 Actinomycetes bacterium
GCACAGGAGGCTACGAGCGGGGTGCTCCGAGGGAGCCGCCCGCGGCCAGCTTCATCAGGTCAGAGTCGAGGTCGATCCCGAGCTCGTCGCCGCCGGCCGAGCCGAACTCGTGCTGGTAGTGGTCCCACGAGGCGTCGGTGATCTTCGCCTCCACCTCGCTCTCCATGAGCACGACGAGCTCGCGGGCCGCCCGGTCGATGCGCTTGCCGAGCGACTTGTCCTGCCAGTCCTCCGTCGACGCGAAGACCGAGGTCGGCGTCGTCATCGTGCGGAGGAAGGCGAACATCGAGCGCATCTGCTCGTCGACCACCAGCGCGTGCCGGGCGGTGCCGGCGGTCGCGCCGAGGACGACGGGCTTGGCGATGAGGAGGTCGTTGTCGATCACCTGGAAGAACGAGCTGAACAGCCCGCTCGGCCCCGCCTTGTACACCGGCGCCGTCGCGATGATGCCGTCCGCCGACTTCAGCGCCTCCACCGCCTTCGTGAACTTCGGGCCGAGGTGCCCGGAGGCGAGCGCCCCGGAGAGCTCGGGCAGCAGCTCCCGGAGGTCGAGGTGCAGCGTCTCGACCGTGCGGCCGTCGCGCTGGGCGGCGGCCTCCACCCGCAGCGCCAGCCGGTCGGCCAGCATCTTGGTCGACGACGGGTCGCTGACGCCGGCGTTGACCACGACCACGCGGAACGGGCGCTGATCGGTGTTCGTCATGATGTCCTTCTCTCGATCTCAGGCGTGCGGGTCGCTCAGAGCGACGGGTAGCTGGCCTGGAACTGCTCCTCGGTGTCCTGGTAGGGCGAGGCGCCGGTCACGTTGTCGCCGCGGTTCGCGTTCGGTCGCGGCTGGCGGGGCTCCGCGTCGCCGTACTTGGCGGTCACCAGCGAGGCGTGGGTGGGGGCCTCGGGGGCCTCCGGGTCCTTGCGGGCCGCGGTCTCCTTGCGGAGCACCGGGATGACCTCCTCGCCCAGCAGGTCGAGCTGCTTGAGCACGGTGCTCAGCGGCAGGCCCGCGTGGTCCATCAGGAACAGCTGGCGCTGGTAGTCGCCCGCCCACTCGCGGAACGAGAGGGTCTTGTCGATGACCTCCTGCGGGCTGCCGACGGTCAGCGGCGTCGCCTCGGTGAACTCCTCCATCGTCGGGCCGTTGCCGTAGACGGGGGCCTCGTTGAAGTAGGGGCGGAACTGGTCCTTCGCGTCCTGCGAGTTCTTCGCGATGAACGCCTGGCCGCCGAGGCCGACGATCGCCTGCTTGGCGGTGCCGTGGCCGTAGTGCTCGAAGCGCTCGCGGTAGAAGGCGATCAGGCGCTGGTAGTGCTCCTTCGGCCAGAAGATGTTGTTCGCGAAGAAGCCGTCGCCGTAGTAGGCGGCCTGCTCGGCGATCTCCGGCGTGCGGATGCTGCCGTGCCACACGAACGGCGGCACGTCGTCGAGCGGGCGCGGGGTGGAGGTGAAGCCCTGCAGCGGCGTGCGGAAGCGTCCCTCCCAGTCCACGACGTCCTCGGTCCAGAGGCGGTGCAGGAGGTTGTAGTTCTCGAGCGCGAGCGGCAGGCTCTGGCGGATGTCCTTGCCGAACCACGGGTAGACCGGGCCGGTGTTGCCGCGGCCGAGCATCAGGTCCATCCGGCCCTTGGAGAGGTGCTGGAGCATCGCGTACTCCTCGGCGATGCGCACCGGGTCGTTGGTGGTGATGAGCGTGGTGGAGGTGGTGACCGTGAGGGTCTTCGTCAGCGCCGCGATGTGCGAGAGCAGGGTCGTGGGCGACGAGGAGAAGAACGGCGGGTTGTGATGCTCGCCAACCGCGAAGACGTCCAGCCCGACCTCCTCCGCGTGCACCGCGATCTTGACGATCGCGTCGATCCGCTCGGCCTCGCTGGGCGTGTGGCCCGAGATCGGGTCGCGGGTGATGTCGCTGACGGAGAAGATTCCGTACTGCATGGCTGGCTCCTTGGTGTTCTCGTCTCGCCGTTTCTATGCAAACGCATATAACGCGATCGCTGCCGGAGTATTCCCGAGCCCTGATCGTGCCTCAAGTGTGGCGCACGGGAGGTGCTGGGAGGGAGATCCTGCCAGGTCTCGCAAAGGTCCGGACAGAGTGGATGCCGGGTCCGAATCCCGCGAGCCGGTGACGGTGGCAGCCGCTAGCCTCGCATCGTGAAGGTCGCTCTGCAGTTCGTCGCCATGGGGCTCGTCTGGGGCGCCAGCTTCCTGTTCATGAAGGTCGCCCTCGACGGGGTGTCGTTCGGGCAGGTCGCCTGGGCGCGCCTGGTCTTCGGCGCGATCACCCTCGGCGTCATCGTGCTCGTCACCCGCAGCAGGCTGCCGCGGGAGCCGATCGTGTGGCTGCACTTCGTCGTGGTGGCGATCACCTACTGCGTCATCCCGTTCCTCCTCTTCGCGTGGGCCGAGCAGTACGTCTCCTCCAGCCTCGCGAGCATCTACAACGCCGTGACGCCGATCACGACCGCGATCCTCGCGACCGCCGCGTTCCGGGTCGAGAAGCTGAACCGCGACCAGGTGCTCGGCGTCGCGATCGGCGTCGTCGGCGTCGTGGTGGTCGTCGGCCCGTGGAGTGTCGCCGCCCTGAGCGGGAGCGTCTGGGGCCAGCTCGCGTGCCTCGGCGCCGTCACCTGCTACGGCTTCAGCTTCGGCTACATCCGCCGCTTCATCAGCCACCGCGCCATCCCGGCGACCACCACGGCGTTCCTCAACATCGGCCTGGCGGCGCTCATCATGGTGGTGCTGACCCCGATCGTGGCGTGGGGGCCGGTCGCGTTCAGCTGGCCGGTGCTCCTCAGCCTCCTGGCGCTCGGGACGCTCGGGACGGGCGTCGCCTACATCTGGAACATGAACGTGCTGCGCGCGTGGGGGCCGACGGCCACCTCGGGCGTGACCTACGTGACGCCGGTGGTCGGCGTCGCCCTCGGCATCCTGGTGCTCGGCGAGCATCTCTCCTGGAACGAGCCCGTCGGAGCGCTCATCGTCCTGGCCGGCATCCTGCTCACGCAGCAGCGCGTGCGCGTCCTGACCCGCCGACCCGTCCCCGTATCCGGTTGACGCGGAACGCCGGGCCCGGCGATGCGGGCACGGCGTTCCGTGACGGATGGAGGGGGCGGGGCGTCAGGCGACGACCGGGCCGAAGCGCTCCGGGAGGGTGGAGCGGTGCGTCGCGCGCAGCTCCTCCAGGCCGATCGTGAACTGGTCCTGCACCTCGAGCACGGGCTGCGTGCCGACCTCGGCGTCGGTGACGCCGATGCGCAGCAGCGGGACGCCGCGGCCCTCGCACAGCCCGCGGAACTTCACGTCGTCCTCGCGCGGCACCGAGACGATCACACGGGCGGTCGACTCGCTGAACAGGGCGGTCGCCGCGTCCACGCCGTCGCGCTCGACGATCTCGCCCAGCCAGACGCGGGCGCCGACGCCGAAGCGCATCACGCTCTCGGCCAGGGCCTGCGCGAGGCCGCCGTCGGCGAGGTCGTGGGCGGAGGAGATGAGGCCCTCGACGGAGGCCGCGTGCAGCGTCTCCGCGAGCGTGCGCTCGGCCGCGAGGTTCACCGCGGGCGGGCGGCCGCCGAGGTGGCCGTGGATGGTGCCGGCCCAGGCGGAGCCGTCCAGCTCCTCCCGCGTCACGCCGAGGAGGTAGATGTTCTCGCCCTCGTCCTGCCAGCCGGCGGGGATGCGGCGGGCGACGTCGTCGATCACGCCGAGCACGCCCACGACCGGGGTCGGGAAGATCGGCACGTCGCCGGTCTGGTTGTAGAACGAGACGTTGCCGCCGGTGACCGGGATCTCGAGCTCGAGGCAGGCGTCCGACAGGCCCTCGACGGCCTGCGAGAACTGCCACATGACCTCGGGGTTCTCCGGGCTGCCGAAGTTGAGGCAGTCGGTGACCGCGGCGGGCACCGCGCCGGACGCGGCCACGTTGCGGTAGGCCTCGGCGAGGGCGAGCTTCGCGCCCTCCTTCGGGTCGAGCTGGCAGTACCGGCCGTTGGCGTCGGTCGCGATGGCGAAGCCGAGCCCGCTCTCCTCGTCGACGCGGACCATGCCCGAGTCGTCCGGGAAGGAGAGGGCGGTGTTGCCGCCGACGAAGTAGTCGTACTGGTCGGTGATCCAGCCCTTGTCGGCCAGGTTGGCCGAGCCGAGCAGCGCGAGCACCTGCTCGCGGAGCGCGTCACCGGTCTCGGGGCGCGCGAGGCGGGAGGCGGAGTCGGCCTGGAGGGCGTCGATCCAGGTCGGGTAGGCGACCGGGCGCTCGTACACCGGGCCGTCGACCGCGACCGTGCGCGGGTCGACGTTGACGATCTCCTCGCCCTTCCAGTTGATGACCAGGCGGCCGGTCTCGGTGACCTCGCCCAGCACGCTGGTCTCGACATCCCACTTGGCGGTGACGGCGAGGAAGGCGTCGAGCAGCTCCGGCTTGACGACGGCCATCATGCGCTCCTGGCTCTCCGACATGAGGATCTCCTCGGCGGTGAGCGACGGGTCGCGCAGCAGCACCTTGTCGAGCTCGACGAACATGCCGCCGTCGCCGTTGGAGGCGAGCTCGCTGGTCGCGCACGAGATGCCGGCCGCGCCGAGGTCCTGGATGCCCTCGACGAGCTTGTCGCGGAACAGCTCCAGGCAGCACTCGATGAGCACCTTCTCGGCGAACGGGTCGCCGACCTGCACCGCCGGGCGCTTGGTCGGGCCGCCGGCCGAGAACGTGTCGGAGGCGAGGATGCTGGCGCCGCCGATCCCGTCGCCGCCGGTGCGGGCGCCGAACAGCACGACCTTGTTGCCGGCACCGGACGCGTTCGCGAGGTGCAGGTCCTCGTGGCGGAGCACGCCGACCGACAGCGCGTTCACCAGCGGGTTGCCCTGGTAGATCGGGTCGAAGTACGTCTCGCCGCCGATGTTCGGCAGGCCGAGGCAGTTGCCGTAGAACGAGATGCCCGAGACCACGCCGTGCACGACGCGCGCCGTGTCCGGGTCGTCGATGGCGCCGAAGCGCAGCTGGTCCATCACGGCCACCGGGCGCGCACCCATCGAGATGATGTCGCGCACGATGCCGCCGACGCCGGTCGCGGCACCCTGGAACGGCTCGATGTAGGAGGGGTGGTTGTGCGACTCCACCTTGAAGGTGACCGCCCAGCCCTCGCCGACGTCCACGACGCCCGCGTTCTCGCCCATGCCGACCATGAGGTTCTTCTTCATGGCGGGGGAGACCTTCTGGCCGAACTGCCGCAGGTACATCTTCGACGACTTGTACGAGCAGTGCTCCGACCACATCACCGAGTACATGGCCAGCTCGCCGCTGGTGGGGCGGCGGCCGAGGATCTCGCGGATCAGCGCGTACTCGTCCTCCTTCAGGCCGAGTGCCGCGAACGGCTGCTCCTTCTCGGGCGTCTCGATCGCGTTCGCGACGGTGTCGACGACGTGCTGGGCGGTGGTGTCGGTCACGCGGGCACTCCAGGCTGCAGACGGAAGCGGGGGATGGAGGCCAGTCTACCGGGGGTTGGCCGGCACAGTGGCGGCCTCCGGCCGATCACCGGCCGTCCGAACCACCCGCCGCGGTTCCCGTCGCCGCTCCCGCGCGCTACGGTGTCGCCGAAGGAGGCCCGCCATGCACGTTCCCCGCCCGTCGCAGGAGACCGCGGAGCTGTTCCGCTCGCTGATTCCGGAGGCGCCGGGCGTCACGGTGAAGCCGATGTTCGCGAATGTCGCCGCGTTCGTGAACGGGAACATGTTCGCGGGGACCTTCGGCGACGTCCTCGGCGTGCGCCTGCCCGACGACGCGGCGCGGGAGGAGCTGCTCGCGGTCGAGGGCGCGGGGCCGTACGGGCCGCCCGAGCGGCCGATGGGCGGCTATGTCGCCTTCCCGGAGGCGTGGCGCGGCGAGCCCGACCGCCTGCGCGAGTGGATCGGCCGGGCGCTCGAACTCGTCGCGGCGATGCCGCCGAAGCAGGCAAAGCCCCGCAAACCCCGCACGCCCCGCACTTGACCGCCCGTCCCCTCCGCCGAGGTTCACGTCGTTGCGCTCTTTCGGGCCGAATGAGCGCAACAACGTGAACTTCGGCTGAAGCGGCGAGGGCGGGAGAAGCGGGCCGGGGCCGTGGTTAGGACAGCTTGGGCGGGCCGAGGACGAGCAGGGCGGTCATGATCGCGACGGCGAGCACCGCCAGCCCGGCCGCGAGCACGACGACGTGCCGCAGCCCCCAGCGGAACAGCCTCCCGAACGCGGTGTGGTCGCGGGGGTCGTCGGTCGCCTGGGTGCGCCACGGGCCGTCGAGCCGGCCGGACCGGTCCGCCCAGAGGTCGAACGGGACGGTGGCGTAGGGCACGATCGCGGTGACCACGGCGAGGAGGACGAGCGGCAGCCTCCATCGCTGGTTGATCCCGACGAGCACGGCCGTGATCGCGTACGCGATGAACACGAAACCGTGGATCGGGCCGGCGACCGCGACCGGCCAGTCGCCGAGCCCCACGGCGTACTTGAGGACCATGCCGGTGAGCAGCAGAGTCCAGGTGATCGCCTCGGCGACGGCGAGGATGCGGTAGAGCAGTCGGGGGGTGAGGGGGGTCATCCCTCCAGCCTGACGGATCGCCGCCGCCGGCGAATCACCCGAAAGTACGAACGCGCGCCTCCAGCTGGTCGACGTCGCGCGCCGCGCCCTTGTCGGCCGAGAGCGCCATCGCGGCGTACGCGCGCAGCGCGGCGGACACCGGGCGGTCCCGGTCGAGCGGGCGGTAGCCGCGGCCGGCCTCGAGCGCCTCGCGGCGGGCGTCGAGGACGGCGTCCGGCACGTCGAGGCGCAGCGCGCGGGTGTGCACGTCGATGCTGATCGTGTCGCCGTCCTCCACGAGCGCGATCAGGCCGCCGGCCGCCGCCTCGGGGGAGACATGGCCGATGGACAGGCCCGAGGTCCCGCCGGAGAAGCGGCCGTCGGTGATGAGCGCGCACTTCGCACCGAGCCCGCGGCCCTTGAGGAAGGAGGTCGGGTACAGCATCTCCTGCATGCCGGGGCCGCCGCGCGGTCCCTCGTAGCGGATGACGACGACGTCGCCCTCCTGCACCCGCTTGCCGAGGATGGCCTCGACCGCGGCCTCCTGCGAGTCGACGACGACGGCCGGGCCGGTGAAGGTCAGGATGCTCTCGTCGACGCCCGCGGTCTTGACCACGGCGCCGTCGGGGGCGAGGTTGCCGCGCAGGATGGCGAGGCCGCCGTCCTTCGAGTAGGCGTGGGCGACATCCCGGATCACGCCGGTCTCGGCGTCGAGGTCGAGCTCGTGCCAGCGTTCCGACTGCGAGAACGCGGACGACGAGCGCACGCCTCCCGGCGCCGCGTGGAACAGCTCGATCGCCTCCGGCGTCGCGGAGCCGCCGCGGATGTCCCAGTCGGCGAGCCACCGCTCGAGCGTCGGCGCGTGGACGGTGTGGACGCCGCGGTCGAGCAGGCCGGCGCGGTCCAGCTCGCCGAGCAGCGCGGGCACGCCGCCGGCGCGGTGCACGTCCTCGACGAGCGCGGCGCCGTTGGGCGCCACCTTCGACAGGCACGGCACCCGCCGCGAGAGCGCGTCGATGTCGGTGAGGTCGTAGTCGATCCCGCCCTCGCGGGCCGCGGCCAGCAGATGGAGGATCGTGTTGGTGGAGCCGCCCATCGCGATGTCGAGCGCCATCGCGTTGCCGAAGGCCGCGGCGGTCGCGATCGAGCGCGGGAGGACGGTCTCGTCGTCCAGGTCGTAGTAGCGGTGCGCCAGCTCCACCGCGGTCGCGCCCGCCTTCTCGTAGAGCGCGCGGCGAGCCGTGTGCGTGGCGAGCGTCGAGCCGTTGCCCGGGAGGGCCAGGCCGAGCGCCTCGGTGAGGAAGTTCATCGAGTTGGCGGTGAACATCCCCGAGCACGAGCCGCAGGTCGGGCAGGCGTTCTCCTCGATGCGGAGCAGGTCGGTGTCGCTCACGCTGTCGTTCGCCGAGTCGGCGATGGCGGAGATGAGGTCGAGCTTGCGCACGGTCCCGTCGACGAGCGTCGTGCGGCCGCCCTCCATCGGGCCTCCCGAGACGAAGACGACCGGGATGTTGAGGCGCAGTGCCGCGAGTAGCATGCCCGGCGTGATCTTGTCGCAGTTGGAGACGCACACGATCGCGTCGGCGCAGTGCGCGTTGACCATGTACTCGACCGAGTCGGCGATCAGCTCGCGCGACGGCAGGGAGTACAGCATCCCGCCGTGGCCCATCGCGATGCCGTCGTCGACCGCGATGGTGTTGAACTCGCGCGGGATGCCGCCCGCCTCCTGCACGGCGGCGGAGACGATGCGGCCGACCGGCTGCAGGTGGGTGTGACCCGGGACGAACTCGGTGAAGCTGTTCGCGACGGCGACGATCGGCTTTCCGAAGTCCTCGCGGGCGACGCCGGCGGCGCGCAGCAGTGCGCGGGCGCCGGCCATGTTGCGGCCGTGCGTGACGGTCCGGGAACGGAGTGCGGGCATGCTCCCATCCTTCGGGCGTGCGCACTCTTGCGGAAGTCAGCGTCGATACTAGTAGTGGGAGCACTAGTACCGGGACGGAGGCGGCGGACATGGCGGCGATGGATGCGACCGATGACGCCGACCGTCGCCGCGAGCTCGGCCGCTTCCTCCGCGCCCGTCGCGAGCGGGCGGTGCGGGCCGACTACGGCCTCCCTCCGGTCGGCCGCTCCCGCGATCTCGGCCTGCGCCGGGAGGAGATCGCCTATCTCGCCGGGGTCAGCGTCACCTGGTACACCTGGGTCGAGCAGGGGAGGCCGATCAACCCCTCGCGCTCGGTGCTCGACTCGCTCGCGCGCACCCTGCGGCTGTCGCCGTCGGAGCACGAGTTCGCGCTCTCCCTCGCCGGCTTCGGCCTCGCCATGCAGGATGCGGCCCCTCCCGTCGAGGACGCCCCCGCCCACCTCCAGCGCCTCCTCGACGCCCTCGACCCCAACCCGTCGTTCGCGCTCGCGCCCGACTGGGGCATCGCCGGCTGGAACAGCGCCTACGAGCGTCTGTACCCGAACGTGGCGACCGTCCCGCGGGCCGACCGCAACCTCCTGTGGCTCGTCTTCACCGACCCGGCCGTGCGCGAGCTGCTGCCGGACTGGGAGGAGACCAGCCGCCGCTTCCTGGCCGAGTTCCGCGCCGAGTCGGGCGCTCGTGCCGGCGATCCCGCGGTGCGCGCCCTCGTCGCCCGGCTCCGGGAGGCGAGCGAGCCCTTCCGTGCGGCGTGGGACCGCTACGACATCAGCGGCTTCGCCTCCCGCGAGCGCCGCTTCCACACTCCCGGCGGCGGCACCGCCCGCTTCGAGCACCACCTGCTCGCCCCGACCGACCACCCGGACCTGCGGCTGGTCGTGTACACCCCGCTGGGCTAGCCCCCGAGTATGCAGAAAGTGCGCCGGATCACGCGGATCCGACGCACTTTCTGCGTACTCGGCTGTTGCCGGCCGATCGGGAGCTCAGGCCTCGACGAGGGCCGAGCGGATGACCGAGGTGAAGAAGGTCAGGCCGTCGACGCCGGAGCGCATGGCCTCCGTGGTGTCGGGGCCGAAGCCGGGCTCGACCGCGTGCTCCGGGTGCGGCATGAGGCCGACCACGTTGCCGCGCTCGTTGCGCACGCCGGCGATGTCGTTGAGCGAGCCGTTGGGGTTGACGCCCGCGTAGCGGAAGGCGACCAGGCCTTCGCCCTCGAGCCGCGCCAGCTCGTCGGCGGAGGCGATGAAGCCGCCCTCGCCGTTCTTGAGCGGGATGACGATCTCCTGGCCCTGCTCGAACCCGTTCGTCCACGGAGTCTCGGTGTTCTCGACGATCAGCGACTGGTCGCGGCGGATGAAGTTGCCGTGGTCGTTGCGGATGAGGCCGCCGGAGACGAGGTGCGCCTCCGCGAGCATCTGGAAGCCGTTGCAGATGCCGAGCACGGGCATGCCCTTGCCGGCGGCGTCCACGACCTCGGTCATGATCGGCGAGAGGCTCGCGATCGCACCGCAGCGCAGGTAGTCGCCGTAGCTGAAGCCACCGGGGAGGACGAGGGCGTCGACGCCCTGGAGGTCGTGCTCGCCGTGCCAGAGCGCGACCGGCTCGGCGCCGGCGAGGCGTACGGCGCGGAGGGCGTCCCGGTCGTCGAGCGAGCCGGGGAAGGTGATGACGCCGATGCGCATCAGGCGTCCACCTCGTCCGGGTAGTGGATGCCGACGACGTCCTCGATGACCGAGTTCGACAGGATCTCGTCGGCGATCTCGCGGACCGCGGCGCGGGTGGCGTCGTCGATCGGGCCGTCGACCGTCAGCTCGAACCGCTTGCCGACGCGGACGCCGCTGAACTGGCCCTTGCCGATGCGCGACAGGGCGCCGGCGACGGCCTTGCCCTGGGGGTCGAGCAGCTCCGCCTTGGGCATGACTTCCACAACGATCGTCGACAAAGGTGCGCTCCTGCTCGCTCGCGGTCGGGGGGTTCGCCAGCGATTCTACCGTGCGGAGGCGGGCACGCGGTCCGGGCCGGCGACCCGGGCGGCGTACGCGACGGACCGCTCCTCGAGCGTCGCGCGCAGACGCGCGAACAGGGCGGCGGAGGCGTCGCCGGGCCAGTCGGCGGGCAGCGCGGCCGACGGGAGACCCGGGTCGCGGTACGGGACGACCCGCCACTCGTCGAGGGCACGGATCCAGAGAGCGAACGCCTCCTCATCGCCCAGCTCGGTGACCCCGTCGACCGCGCCGAAGCGGTTCAGGAACGACTCGTGCACGCGCCGGATGGCGGGGAGGTCGTACCAGGCGGCGAGACCCGCCGCGAGATCGCCGCGGGGCGCCGCGCCCACGAAGAGCTCCGCACCGAACTCGTCGACCACCTCGGCGAGCTCGGCCTCCAACGCGGCAGGCCCGATCCACAGGCCGTCGGCGA
>JAEWDJ010000429.1 GCA_023390155.1 Actinomycetes bacterium
CGTACGGCCAGCGGCGCCAGAGGTGGCAGTGCGCGTCGACGATCATCGCAGCCCCACCGCCGCCGGATCGATCCCGGCCCCGATCGCGCGACCCGGACGCGGGGGCGTCGCCGGCGCGCCGAGCCCGAGCAGGACCTCGGCGAGGACCGCGCCCCCGACCGACGACAGCAGGTGCACGGCCCAGGGCTGGAGGGCGGCACCGTGCGGCGCGAACACGACCCCCTGCTCCTGGGCGAGGGCGGCCACCCTTCCTGCCGTGCCGAGGCCGCCGCACCAGGTGACGTCGACCTGGACGATGTCCGCGCACCCCGCGCGCAGGAATCGTTCGGCCTCCACGCGCCCGAAGAGGTGCTCGCCCCCGGCGACGGCGACGGGCTGTCGCCGGCGGAGCTCCGCGTAGCCCGCCAGGTCGTCGGGCAGGAGCGGCTCCTCCACCCAGCCGAGGTGGTGGTCGCGAGCGGCGTCGAGGAACGCCGTCGTGTACTCCAGGCTCCACGACATGAAGCAGTCGACGGAGAGCGAGACGTCGGCCGGGATGCGGGCCCGCACGTCGTCCAGCCGGTTCAGGTTCGCGCGCAGGCCCTGCGGTCCGTCCGCGGGGCCGTACTGCATGGGGACCTTGACGGTCGCGCTCGTGGCGACCAGCTCGGGGTCGACGTCGTCGAGCAGCTCCGGCACCGGGCAGGTGAGGTAGTGGGGCAGCGGCCGGTCGTCGCCGCCGAGGAGGGCGGCCAGCGAGACCCCGGCGGCGCGCGCGGCCAGATCCCACAGCGCGAGCTCGCACGCCGAGAGCGCCATCGACAGGATCCCTCCCGCCGCGTACGGGAGGGCCGCGCGCTGCAGCTGGTCGACGCGGGTGTCGAGGTCGAGGGCGTCGCGGCCGAGCAGCAGCTCGCGGAAGTGGCTCTCGATCAGGGCGGCCGTGACGACTCCGCCCCGGCTCTGCCCGACCCCGAAGACCTCGGGATCGTCGGTCTCGATCAGCACCCAGACCAGGTCGCTGCCCGGCCCCCGCCAGCTGCTGCGGCGCTCGGCGAACTCCGGATACCGGGAGAGCGGCGTCGACACCCGGCTCTCGTCGAGCCAGGTCCCGCTGGAGAACGGGGACACCTTCACAGCGACATTGCGGATCAGCACGGATTCCTCGGTTCGACGGCTCGTGGGGAAGCACTGGCGATGCTAACGTAAGCACCGGTTTAGTTCAACATTCGAAACTGTCGTACAACCCACTGGACACATCGACGACGATCTGGAGTATGGATGAGCCCCCGCGCACTGGCGAGAGCCGGACTGGAGACCTCCCTCAAGCCCTTCCCCTCCTGGAGCGAGGCCGACATCGCGGCCACTGCCGCCACGATGTTCGACCAGTGGCGGGATGTCGTCGGCGCCGCCGAATCCGTCGCCGTGTTGCTCTGGGTCGCCGACGGCAGCGAGATCCTCGAGTGGGACCTCGACCTGGACCGCGAGGTGACCTGGGCGGCATCGGTCGGCTTCTCCAACACCGAGTTCGGCGCGTACCCGCACGCCGTGACGCCCGAGAACACCGCCCGCCCCTTCCGGGAGGAGGTGCGGGCGCTGACCTACCGCGACATCCGCCGCCTGGTGTCGACCATCCGCTCCGTCGGCGAGCGCCTGCTCGGGGTGCCGGTCACCGTCGGCGCGACTTTCGATCCCGGGCCGGAGTTCGCACGGTCGAGCTTCAAGTACGAGAAGCACCCCGAGATCGTGGCGTCCGACAGTGAGAAGGAGCTCGGGCGGCTCATCCGGATGATCCGGGCGAACTCGGTCCTGCACGCGGACGAGCGCGCCTACGCGGGGTATCCCGCCGGCATCCCCGAGGGCACGCCGTTCGGCGAGTTCCTCGGCCGCCAGGCGTCGTCGTACCTCTCCGAGCTCGGCTTCGACTACCTCTGGCTCTCCAACGGCTTCGGCTTCAGCGCCTTCTCGTGGACCCCGCTCGGCGAGGTGTACACCGGCGAGGCGTTCCTCCCCGACCGCGTCCCGGAGGTCTCCTCCACGCTCCTCGCGTTCTGGCGCACCTTCACCCGCGAGTGCCGGTTCCCCATCGAGGTGCGGGGAACCAACTTCTCCACGGGCATCGATCTCGGCGGCGACGCGGTGCCGACGCGCGAGATCTACCGCGCGGGCGCCTTCCGCAACCCGCCGCCGAACTCGCCGTGGGGGCCGCTCAACGAGGACTTCGGCATCGAGCTGTCCGGCTACCTCTCCCGCATCGCCGAGGTGCCGTCCGACGGCTTCCTGTTCCGCTACTACGTCAACGACCCGTGGTTCTGGCAGAACCCCTGGTGGGACTTCTACAACCGGGAGCCGTTCGACATCTACCTGCCCCTCAGCGTCTCGCGCGTGGACGGGGCCGGGCGGGTGCGCACCGCGTCCGACGTGCAGTTCCTCTCCATCGACACCGAGCGCGGCCAGCTCGATCCGCGCGCCGGGCGCGAGGTCGGCTCGCACGTGCTCCGGGCACTGGAGTCGGCGCCCGACGAGGCCGGCCCGGTGGTCTGGCTCTACCCCTTCGACGAGTACGCCGACGACGCGGAGGCCGATCCGGCGTCCATCCAGCATCCCTACTTCGAGGACTGGTGCCTGACCGCCGGCATCAACGCCGGCGCCCCGATCAACACCGTGGTCTCGACGCGCTCGCTGGCCGCCGCGGTCGACGCGGGCACCCTCGACGGACGCATCGTCGTCACTCCGACGCGCGCCCTCCGCGGTCGCGTGCCGGCCCTGCTGTCGACCCTGGCCGAGCGCGGGACGAGCGTGCTGGCGTACGGCCCGGCCGACCGGGCCGACGCAGGGGCGCGGGCCCTCCTGGGTCTGGAGCTCGCGGACCCGGTGGACGGCGATCTCGACCTGGAGACGCTCCTCGACGACGACACGCTCGTCGCGGCTCCGCAGGGCAGGCGACTGCGGCACGCGGCGACCCTCTCCGGCGGCGGCGTGCGGGAGGTCGCGACGGACGGGACGGAGGTGCTCGCCACCGTGCGCGCGGGCGACGCCTCGCGCGCGTACGC
>JAEWDJ010000093.1 GCA_023390155.1 Actinomycetes bacterium
CGGTACAGGAACGCCGTGAGCACCGCGCCGAAGGCGAAGAACGCCGCGCCCCACCAGTAGGCGGTGGCGTAGCTGTGCACGGCGGCCTCGGCTGCGACCGCCGGGGTCGGCGGCAGGTGCGCCGCGAGGTAGTCGGTCGCGGCGGTGGCGGCCAGCGTGTTGAGCAGCGCCGTGCCGATGGAGCCGCCGACCTGCTGGCTGGTGTTCACCATCGCCGAGGCCACCCCGGCGAAGTGCCGGTCGACGCCGAGCGTCGCGGTCTGGATCGCGGCCGGCATGGTCGAGCCCATCCCGAAGCCGAGGATCATCAGCGGCGGCAGGAGGTCGACCGCGTAGTTCGCGGTGACGCCGAGGTGGGTCAGGTAGACCATGCCGGAGGCGGCGATCGTCATGCCGATCGGCACCATGACCTTCGGCCCGAACCGCGGCACGAAGATGTTCGTCGACAGCTGCGCCGCGGTGACCAGCATCACGATCATCGGCAGGAACGCGAGCCCGGTCTGGATGGGCGTGAACTTCAGCGTGGTCTGCAGGTAGTACGTGACGAAGAGGAAGATGCCGAACATCCCGGCGCCCGCGATCAGGATGGCGCTGTAGGAGGCGCCGCGGTTGCGGTCCAGCACGATCGACAGGGGCAGCAGCGGGTGGGAGGCGCGGCGCTGCCAGAGCACGAACGCGACGAGCAGCACACCGGCCGCGGCGAGGAAGCCCCACGACAGCGGCGAGTCCCAGCCGTCCGACTCCGCGTTCGAGAAGCCGTAGACCAGCGAGAACAGTGCGCCGGAGACGAGGATCGTGCCCGGGACGTCGAGCTTCGGCCGCGGGCCGGTGCGGGCCACGGAGGTGACGAAGAACGCCGCGCCGACGATCGCGACGACGGCGATGACCACGTTGATGTAGAGGTTCCAGCGCCAGTCGAACTGCTCGGTGAGCACCCCGCCCAGCAGCAGGCCGACCGCGCCGCCCGCTCCCGCGATGGCGCCGAAGATGCCGAACGCGCGCGCCCGCTCCTTCGGCACGGTGAACGTGGTGGTCAGCACCGCGAGCGCGGTCGGGGCGAGGAGGGCGCCGAACGCACCCTGCAGGGCGCGGGCGCCGACGAGCGTGCCGAACGAGTCGGCTGCGCCGCCCAGGGCGGAGGCGGCGGCGAAGCCGATGAGGCCGATGATGAAGGCGCGCTTGCGGCCGATGAGGTCGGAGAGGCGGCCGCCGAAGAGCAGGAGGCTGCCGAAGGCGAGCGAGTAGGCGGTGACGATCCACTGGCGGTCCGCGTTCGAGAAGCCGAGATCGGCCTGGGCGGAGGGCAGGGCGATGTTCACGACGGTCGAGTCGAGCACGACCATCAGCTGCGCGAGGGCGACGGTGACGAGGGTCCACCAGCGGCGCGACGAGGGCGCCGCCGCGTCGGGTGCGGCGCTCGATGGGGAGGGGTTTGTCTGCGGCATGCGGGCCAGCATATACGAAACCATCGAGTTCCGGATCTCTTTTGTTCAGGAATTCATCTAGACTGTCCTCGATGGACACGACAGCCCCCGCACCGAAGCTCGGGCGCAAGCGGGATCACACCCGCGACCCCGAGATCCTCGACGCCGCCCTCGAGGTGCTCGCCGAGACCGGCTACGAGCGCATGACCGTCGACATGGTCGCGACGCGCGCCAAGGCCGGCAAGGCCACCGTCTACCGCCGCTGGGCGTCGAAGGCGGAGCTGGTCATCGAGGCGGTCGCCTGCATGAAGAAGGGCGACATCGACTTCGACGCGCTGCCGGACACGGGCACGCTGCGCGGCGACCTCGTCGCCATGATGAAGCCGCACTCGATCGTCGACGCCGAGAAGAAGCTCCAGATCATGGCCGGCCTCGTCTCGATGCTGGCGAACCATCCCGATCTGGCCGACGCCGTGAACGCCGCGATCGTGGAGCCGCGTGCCTCCGTCAACCGGCTCTTCCTGCGCCGCGCGGTCGAGCGCGGCGAGATCCCGGCCGACGCCGACATCGAGAAGCTCGCGCTCCTGGGGCCGGCGATGGCGTCGTATCGCGTGCTCATCCAGCGCCGGCCGGTCGACCGCGCGTTCCTGCTCTCCATCATCGACGACATCCTGCTGCCGGCCGTCGGGATCAGGCGCACGTCCAGTTGAGGATGAGTCCGCCCAGGCCGAGGGTCGTCGTGATCGTGCGGGTCTGCAGCGACACGGGAGCCGACCAGCTGCCGTAGGTCGCCGTCACCGTCACCGTCGCGGTGCCGAGCACGGTGAGGGTCGAGCCGGTGACGTTCCCGCTGGTGGCCGGTGCGGCGACGGTGGTGCTGCCGGATCCGGCGCTGCCCGCCCACGTGATCGTGTAGCCCGTGGGGGCGAGCGCGTTCCCGCCCGAGGCGGGCGCCGTCCAGCCGATCGGGATGTTCGTGCTCAAGAGCCCGGACGACGCCCCGCAGGCCACGGTCGGCACCGCGTTGAGCACGCCCGAGGTCGCGGAACCGGTGTGGTAGGCCGAGCGCGCCCATCCCGCCCGCGCGGGCGAGCCCGTCGAGACCCCGACGGCCG